>JAJRAB010000061.1 GCA_028683025.1 Candidatus Methanomethylicus sp.
TTATGGATCCTCTGCGATTGCCAGTAACAGCTGGAATGACTCTTTCTACGATTAGGAGACCGAGCTCAATTCCCTCTGTTCTAAGGAGCGCATTGATGCACTTGCTTTGCCAAGCGTGGAATGTCATTCCATTGCCAATTACACCGAAAGTTACTTTCCTTGCCATACTGGATATCTTCAACCTTTGAATGTTAAATATTCTCTGGGATTTGTGACGCATGAAAGGCATAATTGCATATTTCAGTAATTTAGACCGTTATCCTTTTTTTAGGAATTATGTAAACAATCATAAGACATTAACCGACGCTCAAAAATGCATTCGACCTTATGCGTTTCAAAAAGGAATGCTGAATTCTTCAACTATTACTTACCTGCAGTATTATGTTAAATCAGATTTTCTATAAGAAAGGTTAAAGAAACCTTCTGCCTTTGTTAAAAACAGATCATGCGCAGTGTAATTTAGGGATGATCAAAAAATGACCGAATTGTCCCAGAAAAAGCGTCTCCTTAATGCAATTGCTATGAAAACCGTGGATCGAGTTCCAGTGGTCAGCATGACCCAGACTGGAACTGTGGAACTCATGAATGCAAGCAACGCCTATTGGCCAAAGGCTCATAAAGAAGTAAAATCGATGGCAGAACTGGCTGTTGCCGGGCACTCAATTGCCGGGCTTGAGGCAGTCCGCCTTCCATTTGGCCTCACAAGTGAAGCGGCTACCATGGGCTGTGAAGTCGATTATCATGAGGATAAAATCGACTATACTCCCAATGTTAAGAAAGGGCTCGACTCTTATGATCACTTCAGGATCCCAGAACCCACCGAAGGCATGATGGGCCAGATCCTTGAGGCCTCAAAATTCTGCAGAAAAATGGTTGGTGAAGATGTGCCAATAATCGTTGGAGTCACTGGGCCGTTCACTATTGCCGGTCACATAAGGGGGGTCGATGCCATAATGAGGGACTTGATGCTGTCTCCCTCAACAATACGCAAAATTGAAGAGGCAACCTGGCAGGTGGTTGCCAACTTCACTAATGCCTTGGCTGCCAACGGCGTTGATGTGGTCGCCTTCATAGAACCCAACGCCTCGATAATCGGTCCTGTCTACTTCAAAACCTTCGTCTCCCCATACATGAAAAAGATAACTGACTCTGTCAAGGTTCCGACCATACTCCATGTCTGCGGCAACTCTCTGCCTATAATGAACCTCATGGTTGAGACAGGAGTCAACGGCGTCAGCATCGACCAGAAGGTAAGTATCACCAAGGCAAAGGCAGTTATCAATGGAAGGTGTAGCATTATTGGAAATGTTGACCCGGTTGGCGTACTGCTGAACAAGAAGGCAAATGAGGTTATGGAAGATTGCAAGAGGATAATTGCCGAAGGGACAGACGTCCTTGCACCGGGCTGCGGCATTGCCCCGCATACTTCAGTAAAGAACATCAAGGCAATGGTCAAGGTTGGCAAGGAGTCGTACAAGTAACCCTCCAGTCGTTCCTTTAGGCAAAGGGCCAATAAAGAGTGTTCTTTCTTCTTTCCCTAGGGCTCCTTCATGAACGCCACAAATTCTTCCAAAGTTCGCTTCCTAAGCGTATAGTTACTGACCTTCTCCTCGCCGATTGTTGAGAATGGCGATTTGCCATAGTCGTGTCCGGGGTAGACCAACACTGAATCATCCAGTGCCATTAGCTTTCCGAACAGGCTATGGTGCATCTCCTCTGGGCTTCCATCCCCCAAATCTGTCCTGCCGCACTCCCCCACGAAAAGTGTATCCCCTGTGAATAGGGCGCCTCTTACCAACAGGCATATGCCATCCTTTGTGTGCCCGGGAGTATGGATCACTTTGATAGCTGTGTTTCCGATGGAAAGTTCGTCCCCATCTCCAACAGCAACATCTCTCTTGATTTTTGAACTTTTGTACGCCACGACGAGGGCTCCAAATTCCTTCTTGATCTTGCCGATGCCCATAATATGGTCCATGTGATGATGAGTTGCTATGACATACTTGATCTTTATGCCATCCTTGTTTACCAC
Source organism: Candidatus Methanomethylicus sp. (assembly GCA_028683025.1). Taxonomy (GTDB): domain Archaea; phylum Thermoproteota; class Methanomethylicia; order Methanomethylicales; family Methanomethylicaceae; genus Methanomethylicus. The sequence goes on from JAJRAB010000061.1 coordinate 2,033, forward strand.
CTTGATCACCTCCCCAGAATTGAATCCGGGGTCTATGGCTGCACCCTCCAAAGTTACCTCGTCAGCGATGACATAAGCGAAATTATCTCCCCACTTCTTAATCTGGCGTATGATCAATGCGATTACCCTCTGTACTTGAGATTCTTGATGTAAAATTCCTTTCCACCATGTTATCTCGCCCAATTCTGTGGTAATCCTGATGCTAGGAAGCGCAGGCGAAAAGCTTTAATTGCTGTAATATATTTCAGTCAAATATATATCTAAGCGCTAGTATTTGATAATTAACGACCGTAAAGGTCAGGCAAAAGATATGGTTAAGGGGTGTAATGGCAAAATGAGTTTGAACAACTTTACAATAAAATCCCAGGAAGCTATCCAGAAAGCAATGGAGATTGCGACAGCCGGGCAGAACCAGTCCATTGAGCCTTCGCACATACTAAAGGGTTTGATGACCGTTGACGAGAATGTGATTCTCTATCTGCTAAGGAAGCTAAATGTAAATTTTGATGCCATTTCAAAGGGCACAGACCAAATAATCGACGGCTATCCCAAAGTGGTTGGAGGAAAGCAATTCCTGTCTCAGAATGCCAATCAGGCTCTCCAGAAGGCTACGGCCTTGGCTTCGGAGCTTAAAGATGAGTTTGTGTCGGTCGAGCATCTGCTGCTGGGGCTACTTTCGGTGAACGACGCTACATCCCAGCTGCTGAAGGCCAATGGGGTAAACGAGAAGGATCTGATGCAGGCAATTAAGCAGCTTAGGAAAGGTGCCAGCGTCACATCTCCGACTGCTGAAGAGACCTACAATTCACTCAATAAATATGCCATTAACCTTAATGACCTTGCCAGGCTGGGCAAGCTCGATCCGGTTATCGGGAGGGATGAGGAAATCCGAAGGGTCCTCCAGATCCTATCCCGGAGAACCAAGAACAACCCGATCCTGATCGGTGAACCGGGCGTAGGAAAAACCGCCATTGCCGAAGGCATAGCCCACCGCATAATAAATGGTGATGTGCCGGAGAACTTGAAGTCGAAGCAGCTGTATTCGCTGGACATGGGAGCCCTGATTGCTGGTGCCAAATACAAGGGTGAGTTTGAGGAACGGCTAAAGAGCGTGATAAAGGAAGTCGTCTCAGCCGAGGGTGAGATAATACTGTTCATAGACGAGATCCATACCCTTGTGGGTGCAGGCGGAGGGGAGGGTGCAATGGACGCTGCCAATATCCTGAAGCCAGCCCTAGCCAGGGGAGAACTCCGAGCCATCGGTGCTACAACTCTTAAGGAGTATCAGAAGTATTTCGAGAAGGACAAAGCCCTCGAGCGCCGATTCCAGCCGGTCATGATCAACGAGCCAGACACTTTGGATGCTATCTCTATCCTCAGGGGGCTGAAGGAGCGCTATGAGACTCACCACCACGTAAGGATCATGGACGAAGCCATAATTGCAGCAGTGGAGCTCTCCCAGCGCTACATATCCGACCGTTTCCTGCCGGACAAGGCTATTGACCTTATCGATGAAGCCGCATCGAAGCTCAGGCTGGAGATAAACTCCCGACCCGTTGAGCTGGAGAAGATCGAGCGCAAGATCCGCCAGCTCGAAATAGAGCGGGAAGCGATAAAGCGCGAAAACGACGAGGCGAAGCTCAAGCCAATCAATAAGGAGATCGGAGATCTTTCGGAGGAGAGGGACCGGTTGAAGGCCCAGTGGCAGGAGGAAAAGGATCTGGTGGAGCAGATCCAGGCCAAGAAGAACGAGATTGCAGATCTAAAATTTGATGCTGAGGGAGGTTACAGAAATGGCGATCTTGGAAAGGTGGCCGAGATACGCTACAGTAGGATTCCGGCAGCCGAAAAACTGATTGAATCCCTGAAGGAGAAACTCTCTAAGGTCCAAAAGAACAGCCCCATGGTAAACGAAGAAGTGGATGCGGAAGAGATTGCCGAAGTTGTGTCCAGCTGGACAGGCATCCCCGTAAGCCGCATGCTCCAGAGCGAGAAGCAGAAGTTGCTGAATTTGGAGACTGAACTTCATATGAGGGTAGTCGGGCAGGATGAGGCCATAAGCGCAGTCTCGGATGCAATACGCAGGAGCAGAGCAGGTCTTCAGGATGCGAAGCGGCCTATTGGATCCTTCATATTCCTTGGGACAACAGGTGTGGGCAAGACTGAGCTTGCCAAGGCATTGGCCGAGTTCCTTTTCAACAACGAAGCCAACATGATCCGAATCGACATGTCCGAATACCAGGAGAGGCATACCGTCTCCCGCCTTATCGGTGCACCACCAGGCTATGTGGGCTATGAAGAGAGCGGTCAGCTGACCGAAGCCGTTCGGCGGAAACCCTATTCCGTCGTGCTCTTGGACGAGATTGAGAAAGCCCATCC
>JAJRAB010000011.1 GCA_028683025.1 Candidatus Methanomethylicus sp.
CCGAGGGGATGGACCAGTGGGAGCTGGAAATATTCGGATTTGAGGACGGACCGACCCTCATCAACTTCAACGGGAGCTTCAAGTGGCCCTCTTCATATTTCTCAGGGCTAATCGCCCAGGAGGTTGCCCTCTATCCGCTCTTGGCTTACTTCCTAGGCAGGAAGGGATACTACCTGTTGCATGCAGGTGGTGTAAGCAAAAATGGATCCGCAAGCATCTTCAACGGAAGAGGCGGCTCCCACAAGACTGTGATCATAAAGGATCTAGTCGCCAGGGGCTACGAATACCTTGGTGATGACTGGATCATTCTCCAGGGTGACGAGGTCCTGCCCTTCCCTGTCAACTTTGAGGAGTTTCTCTTCAGCATGAGGACCAACCTGATGCCTACCGAGAGCTCGAGTTCCTTAATGGAAAAAGTGAGGTATCTGAGGTTCATGAGAAAAGGAGATGACCTCCGCCAAGGCTTCCATGTATCGAAACCGAGCCGCCTGAGGGACCTCTTTCTGATTTCAAAGACCAACAGGCCTGGCATAGTTGCCCGGAAAACGCAGGACCCTGAAATTTCAAAGAGGATGATCGCGAACAACCAGGCTGATTTTATCTTCAGTCCGAGCCTCTTCGGGAAGCAGTACGGTCATTTCCTTGCCTACACTCAGGCCTATTCCTACATATTTCCTGCCAATGGCTTTTCGACCTTCTGGGAATCATTCGGAAAGTATCTGGAGACACTTCCCCGGAAAGGGCTTAACATTTGGGAGCTGGAATTCAGGGAAAAATACTCTACTGAGGCATTGGATAGGATTTTTGAACTGATGGGTGACAAACAATGAAGACAGCCGACACCACTGCCCGCTACGACGGGCCTTTCGCTGTGACGCGTCGCAACTGACCATGCCAGGAAACTATATTCTAATAACACCAATCAAGGACGAACTGGAACACCTGAACCAGCTCAAGGAATGCGTCCTGGGCCAGAGCGTGAAGCCTATTCTTTGGGTAATAGTGTGCAGTTACTCGAAAAAAGAAAGCCTTGCCTTTGCAAAGTCTGCCTTCGAAGGCTATAGATGGATTCATGCAATCGAACAGTCCAAGAGGTACGAAACCGGCTACAGCCACAAAAATTTTGCCAAAGCAGTCAATGAGGGATACGCCTACGGGAAGAGTATCTGCAGCGAGTCGGGGTTGGAATATGGCTATGTAGGTAAGACCGATGCAACGCCTATCCTTTCACCTGATTATTTTGAGAGCCTCATCCGCGAGATGGAGAATGATTCCAGACTGATGATAGCCTGCGGCATTCAGAAAATCAAGTACCATGGTAGCCTTATTGATGTAAAGCCGTCTTCCAACAACCTTATGGGGGCTTTCAACGACATCCGCCTCTACCGTAAAAAATTCTTCGAAGACATGGGCGGCTACCCCCTTGCCCCCTCGCCAGATGCCATACTACTCATAAAAGCCTGCAACCGCAATCTGGGTATAAAGATCGTGGAAAGCACCTACTTTATCGAGACAAGGCTGAGCGGGGCCATGATAGGTGTATGGAAGGGGAACCTGCTGAAAGGCAAGAATATGTACATTACGGGCTACCACCCCCTGCTGATGGTTCTGAATTCCCTTTACCTTACGGCGAAGTACCCGCCCCACTATCAAATAGTGCCGCTGGTGTTGGGTTACTTTTCAAGCCTAATCCGCGGTACAAGGAAGATCGAAGACAGGGAAACCTTGGAATATTTTGGGAAGACAAGGCTGATCCAAGTAATTATAAACATGTATAATGGAGGAATTTGATGTCCAGCAAAATTAACAACTTTTTGATTACGTCCGTTTTCTATATCTACATGATAGGAGGGGCAGCTGCGGTTATCCTTTCCTACTTCTTTCATTTTAACAAGGAGTATATTGGTTACTGCCTTTTCTTCGGCGGCCTATTCTCTTTTCTGCTCATCAGAGCCCGTTTCCAGATCCGGGACCAGATTGCCAGGACCAATGCCATCTCCAGATTCCAGGTTTTATCCTTCTTCTGCGTAGCCGGTCTCTCCATGGCTGCCATACTCATCATGTTGGACTCAAGGCAGTACTATTCCCTGCCCCTATCATTCTTCCTCTTAATATTCCTCTCCTGCTTGATTATCTCGCTCCAGATTATCTATGTGGAGCGCCTCTCGAACAGGGATGTCAACCTGATCCTGCTGGAGATATTGGGATTTTCATTTGTGATAGGCCTCTGCTTCGTCTTTCTCTTCCCAGGAGTCTACGGGAATGATGCGACCTATCACACCGAATACATCGACAGCATAACCGCAAGCCACAGAATTGATAATTATGTGGGACACTACCAGAACTACCCGATCTACCAGCTCATCCATGTGGCCACAGATCTGGTGCTCAATATCTCCAATATCAAATTCACGGAGGCCATAATTTCGGGCATCCAAGTCATTCTGCTGGCCCCCCTGTTCCTGATAGTCAAAAGGCTTATCAACGAAAGGGTAGCCCTCTTCTCTCTCTTGATAATCGCCTTCGCGCCGCACCTTATCCAATCCCGGTTCTGGATCTTCCCCTACATAACCAGCGCAGTCTTCGTGGTTCTGCTCCTGTACTGCATGTTCTTTCTGGAGAAGGGATTCAACAGTTCACTGCTGGTGGTATTCCTGTTTGCGTTTGTGAACTTCACCCATCCACTGACCCCTATCATGCTTCTGGCGACTGTGATCCTGATCTACATAATAAACAAGCTATTCAGACTGAAGGCACTCCACATTTCCATTACCATGATGGCAGCCTTTTTCATGTTAATCGCTATGCGGATTGTATGGCAGATAGGGACTGGCTATAACCTTCTGCAGGATTTTGTCCTCTATATCAATGACATATTTCAGTACATGAACCCAACCGGAGTGGGGCGCATAACCCTAGCCGGATCCTATTCTTGGGAGTCCATATTGTTGAGCGATCTCGGGTTTACCCTCATGCTATTCTTCGGCACCCTCGGCGCTTTCTACCTGTTAAAGAGAAGTTATGACCGCCTGGCGAACCGTCCCGAAGAGGGGCGCAACGTATACCTGCCTCTGATATCCCTGGGCCTATCCCCGATACCTTTTATCCTTGCCATGCTGGCTCCTATCACCCTGCCGGATAGGTGGTTCTCCTTCATAGAAATATTCCTCTCGATATACGCGGGTTTTGGGATCTTTATGGTTTACCGCTTCCTGTCCAGATCCAAGGTAAGGATAGTGATCCCGGTCATCGCAGCAGCCATGATATTCCTTACAGTTGCATCTCCCGTGGTCAACCCCAATGGGCAGATATTCTCAAATGAACTTTCAACAAGATCAGCCTTGGAGCAGCCCGAAGCCTCAGCCGTAGCTTATATCCAGTCGCTTAATGTCACAAAGATCTACGGAAACACCAGATTTATCGGCTACGTCAACAGGACCTTCTATGATTTCTATACCATTGACCCGTCGAACCCGAACACCTACAAAAACCAGCTCATGGTAATCAGAGTCGATGATCTGAAGTATGGCTTCTACTTCCCGTTGTATGGTGCGGGCGGAAAGTTTATAGATATTATTTATCCCAACGCGACTTTTTACGCCTACCTTAATTCTTCAAACGTCCTGTACAGGAATGACTTGGTCACCATATATCGGTGACCTAATGGCTGGCGGAATAGGGGCGGTTCAAGACGTTTGTAAGGGCTACCTTTTCAGAATAACGGACACCTGAAGTTGTAGATGACCGCCCCGAAATTGGGGCAAGGGATAAATTTTCCGAGGTTTCAATAGCTGGTATGCGGGTCGTTGTCCTCGGCAAATGGCCTCTGGTTGAAGTCAATAACGGCGTTGCAGTGCATACCCTAGGCCTAACCGAGCAGCTTGGCGGCTATAAGGAATTTGATTTTTATTTCATCTCATTCGGGGAAGTGAATAGGGACTTCCGCTTCAACAATGTAAATATTAAAATTCTAAAAATATCCCTGCTGCTGAGATTATTGCCCTTTCTGGCCGTAATTCTGCTCTGGATCAAAATCAATTCCATTAAACCAGACCTGATACACCTTCAGGGCATTAACATCAGCCCATATGCCTTCTGCACCATCTTCTTCTTCAAGAATGTCAAGAAGGTCTACACCATACACGGTCTGATGTCCCAGGACAAATTTTCAATAAAGTCCCTATCCATAAGCCTTCTGCGAATGAAGCTGCAGAAGATATTCCTGCTGATCCTCCTGAAGAGTGCGGACGCAATAATTGCTGTGGCTGCAGATTTCAAGGAAACCATTTTCAAGTCTTTCGGGGAAGACATAAAAGCGAAGATCACCATCATTCCCAACGGCTCCGATGCAAAGCTATTCAAGGCTGACCAGGGTGATCATGGAATACGGGATATGTACGGGATCTCCCAGAATGCTTTCGTGATGTTCCACGCGAAAGCCATGGTCACCGGCAACGGGCAGGAATACCTGATCAGGGCGCTGCCAACAATTCTGAGAGAGCGCCTCGATGCCGTTGTGGTCCTGGCTGGCGAGGGGCCAACCAAGAAGAACCTTGAAAACCTTGCCAGGGAGCTGGGCATTGCGAAACAGGTATTCTTCCTTGGAAATGTATCCCACACCACCATCCCATACCTCATCTCAACGGCCAATGCAATAGTTATGCCCTCAATAGTTTACAAGGGTGTAATGGAGGGATCGAGTGTTTTCCTTTTTGAGTGCATGTCGATGAAAAAGCCCATAATAGTGACAAATGTGGGCGGTCTTAAGGAAAATGTAAAAAATGATATTACAGGTCTAGTTGTCAACCAAAAGGACCCTAATGCCCTGGCTGGGGCAGCCCTGAAGCTGATGAGCGATCCGGAATTGGCCAAAAGGCTTGGTGAGGCCGCATTCCGTTATGCAACCACTGAAAGGACCTGGAAAGTCACCGCCAGAAAGACCGTTAACGTCTTCAGACAGGTCTTGAATTTGAGCTGAGGATTTGCTGATTGCTCTCCCTAATCTTCGCCGGCCGTTAAAAAAATATATATTTTATATAATGATACGAATATAGGTAGCCTTTTATATACCCTGAAGATTATGTATTATAGCTGTTTCTTTGTAATACAGGGAAACAGTTGAGCTGAAAATAAATGGTAACCGTAAAAATAACGGATCGCCACTTTTCTGATGGTCAGACTGAGATAGAACTCTCAAAGGTTCAATATATGAAACTGAAGCTGAACCAAAGCATCTGCATTGGAAAAAGGAAGAAGGCTGGCTGGTCTGGAGAGGCGCAATTCTATATCTCCACTTGTGAGCGCCATGGTTACTTCCTTGACTACCAGCACGGCTGGAAGAATCATTTCCAATGCCCCGAATGCTACCAGAGGGAGCTCCTGCGGAGCGGCCTGGCACCAAAACTGGCGAGGAAATCCAAGCCTATTGCGATACCAATCCATCAGACAAAAAGCTTAGCTCTTTCTAAGAGATAAATCCTTTTTCTCAACTTTCTGGCGAGGGTTCACTTTATTTTCCCCATTTTTCAATAAGCTACTGGTTGAACCAGGTTGCCAATCGAATTCACCCACTTGCTCTCAGGTGTGATTGTCCTAGGAATATATTGGGCAGCGAAAAAGCCAGTCCCTTTAACTCTGCTAAGTGTGGGGCTTATTGCTTTCCTGCTTCCAGACCTGGACCATCTGCTTTATTGGGAGCCCTATATGGCAGGCCTTCTCTTCCCTCTGTCGTTGACAGACCTCTTTTCCGGCTTCAGCCTCCGCCATCCATCCTACCTCCATCTGTGGCTATTCCCTGCAGCCCTGATCTTAGCCGCGTTTCTAATGAGGCGGAGAGCGAATCCCTACTGGAAATATATTGCAATAGTGGCTGTTGGCTGGACTGTTCACTTGGC
>JAJRAB010000017.1 GCA_028683025.1 Candidatus Methanomethylicus sp.
GCAGGGCCTAGTAAAAAATCCTTGATCACATCGGCAATCCTGCATTCTGGAGCCACATAGCCCTTTGGGGTCCACTCCCTGGCTCGATGAAGGACTCCTGCAAGCATTTTGACATCTAAGCATGCCAGGATATGCCCTTCCTCACTGAGCTTGGTTACAATGTCCATATTCTTTATCTGAACTGTATTGGGGTTGGGGATCGCAATTATCTTTTTACCGAGGCTTAGGAGTTCAAAAAGGGTGCCTGCACCGTTGTGAGTAATTACCAAATCCGCAGCCTTGAAGTAGGGATCCAGAGACTTTTCAAACCTAAACCATTTGACATTTTTTGGAAGGTAAGAACCGTTCCCTATCTGAGCAGTGATATCAAGAGATTCTTGGGAAGCGATCTCATCAATCCTCTTGATAAGGCTGTCAAAAGGTGCGACCGACCCTACCGTGACGAAAATCATGCCAACCTCCCCGCATATATCCCCTTGGGATAAGCTTTTTCCAGCTCTGGCCATTGGATAAAGAAGAGGTCCGCAAACTTGCAGATTATCTTTCCTGCCCCAGATTTCTGGTAGACCCGGGACCAGTCCTCAATGAAAATTACCTTCTTCCCCAATACCTTGCCAATCAAAGAAACAGGGACTGCTGTTCCAGGACCGGCGCTGATTATGGCTTGGGGTTTTATCCTGAGGATCAGGCTAAATGACTCGAATGACAGCATTGCCACCCTTAGGAAAGTCATGAATATGTTCTCGCCGTATTTCCTGGCCAAGCGAGTGTGGCAGATCTCGCCCTTTATCCTGATCTTTTCCTCTGACAGGGCATCACCTTTCCCGATCATATAAGCATAATCAAACTTGTCACCAAGCATTTCCACAAGCTTTAGCATCTGGGCTGTATGCCCGCCGCTTCCCAAAATGATGAGGATTTTCAAGCTATCACAGGCATCTTTTCACTATTGAGGCGATCCTTTCTAGGTCCCCATCTTGGACCATAGGGTTGACAGGAAGCGACAATACGCAGCTGGCTGCCCTTTCGGTCTCAGTCAATCTGATGTTGCCGAAACCCAATCCTTCATAGTAGGGCGTTCGGTGGACTGGAGTTGGATAGTAGACCGTGGCACCTATCCCCTCTTTATTCATCTCTGTCTTCAGCCGATCCCTGTCGCTCGAGTTTCCGCACCTGATCGTATAGAGATACCAGTTGTGCCGCATCCCCTCCGGGACAAGAGGAGGGACTACAGCAGTGCCTCTAAGGAGCTCTGTGAGCCTTTCGGCGTTATCCGTCCTCTTCTTCAGGAATCCTGGCAACTTTCTGAGTTGCACCCTGCCCATCGCCGCCTCAATCTCCGGCATTCTGAAATTTCCCCCCAACATAGCAGAATCATAACCCTTGACCTGCCCATGGGTCCTCATCTTCCTGAGCCTATCTGCAAGGGCGTCGTCATCGGTGATAAGTGCACCACCTTCTCCTGTGGTCATGACCTTTCCAGGGTAAAAACTGAAGCAGCCCATGTCACCCAGGGTCCCTGCCATCTTCCCTTTAATGGAAGAGCCCTGTGCCTGGCAGGCATCCTCTATTAACATGATGCCCCTTGATCTTGCCTCCTCGCTGATTTCTTCTAGGTTGGCGGGCAGCCCATACAAGTCTACTGGAATGACTGCCTTGGTCTTACCTGTTATGGCATATCTGAGCACACTTGGATCCATATTGAATGAATTCCTGTCAATGTCAACAAATACGGGCTTCGCGCCAGTCAGCATTACCGCACTAGCCGTTGCTATAAATGTGAATGAAGGAACGATTACCTCGTCCCCGGGCTTGATGCCTGCTGCCATCAGCGCTAGCTGGAGCGCTGCTGTCCCCGAATTAACAGCTATAGAATGTTTTGCATGTACATAGGTAGCAAGCTCCGCTTCGAAAGCTCGGACATTTGGACCACCCTCGGGAGACGGATTTGTAAGCAGACCGCTGTCCAGCACTCCAAGAACAGCTGCCTCCTCCTCCTTTCCCAGAAGGGGCTTGTTGATTGGCAACATAAACCTCACTGCAACGAATTATCTAGGCATCAATGTAAAAAAGGTTAATTATGAATTAAGATTGGGTTAGGTAATCCTTCTGCTTTCTATCGTATTCCTCACGGCTCATTACCCGCTTTGCAGGGCATCCAACAACCACAGTCCCTGGGGGGACATCCCTTGTAACGATGGCACCTGCGCCTACCAGTGCGCCCTCACCTATCCTAATGCCTGCAATGAGCACCGCCCTGCAGCCGATGGCTGCGCCATCCTCAATACTGACCCCTGAGATTTTTGTGGAAGGGGGATATCTGTCGTTTGTCACAGAGACATAAGGCCCCATAAAAATGTTCGAACCGAGAACCGTGCCGGGCGGGATATACACCCCTGTCTGAATGTTATTATTGGTGCCAATCTTTACACTGCCGTCTATCACCGAAAGAGTGCCAACCCTGGTTCCGTCCCCTATTTCAGTTCCTTCCCGGAGAAGGACGTTATGGCCAGTCTCGATATTGTTCCCAAGCCTGGCTTGTTCATATATTATGGTTCCTGGGCGAATTATGCATCCCTCACCAACGATAGCCCCGTCGCTGATGATGTCGTATGCTTCAAAGGAAGCTCTATCCTTGATCTGTATGACTTTTCTTCTGGTTGGATAGCCGACTATCACTCCTTTGCCGATCAATGATCCCTCACCTATCACTGAGGGACCCAAAATGTCTGCTTCATATTCTATAATGCCCGAGACCTTTGCCCTTTTTGAGATGAACATGCTTGGAACAACCCTGCTCCGCTGCTACATTTAAAATTACTAGAACTTTCTGTCCGCATTAATCTTTCTCAGATCTTCCAAATTTGGGCTAACTGTAAACGCATATTGAATAAGGGATTCATCTCAAGGGCTGAGACATTTTATTGCAACCTCGAGAGTTCTAACCCCATCCATGCCTGTGACCATAGGCTCCACATCCTTCTCTATGCAGTCTATGAAATTAACAAGCTCTCTCTTCAAGGGTTCTTCCTTATCGATCTTAGGTTCCATCATCCAACGCGAATTGTAAATGGTTATCTTCTGCTCAATGTAATCGACATAGGCGATCCCGTCCGTTCCTGTGACAACCGAAGTTCGGACTTTATGGGGCGTGAACCAGTTCACTTCTATGCCGGCAGCGCCGTTGCCAAAGTCCAGTAGGATGATCGCATGATCCTCTTTCTTGTGGATTATTGAACCATATTTGGCAAATATTTTGGTTGGCTCCTCTCCATAGAGGTACCTGGCAATGTCAATGTCATGTGTTGCCAGATCGATGATTATACCAACATCCACAATCCGCGGGGGAACCGGACCTACCCTCCTCGATGTGATCATTACAATCCTGCCCAGCCTTCCACTCTCAATTATCTCCTTGATCCTTTGAACAGCAGGATTGAAACGCTCAATATGCCCTACCATGAGCTTTTTACCGCTCTTTTTAGCAAGCTCCACCATCTTCAATCCGTCTTCAACGGTAGATGCAATGGGCTTTTCGACTAGGCAATTTACATTTTTTTTCAGGAAGAAGGATGCCACTTCAGCATGGAGGGAAGTAGGAACCGCAATGCTTACTGCTTCAACGCCCGCATCCAAGAGATCCCGGTAATTGTGGAACGCCTTCGTATGGTATTTTTCGGCAAGGTCCTTAGCTAGAGAATCGTTCATGTCCGCTATTCCGACGAGCTCACAGCTCTGCAGAGATGAATAGACCCTTACATGGTTCCCGCCCATGGCGCCGACTCCGACAACGCCGACTTTCATTTTTTACACCAGTTTGATAATATTCTTATATGTCAATATGTGATTAATATCTTCTCGTTTGATGTGGTCAACCATGAACCCACTGCTGTTCCTACCTCCAGTAGCTGCATTTTTAGGAACACTTTTTCTGATTAGGGAATGGATCCCAGCAGCATTCAGGATAGGTTTGGTAGGCAAGGACATGAATAAACCTGACAAACATCCTGTTGCCGAAATGGGGGGCGTGGGGGTTATGGGAGGGCTACTTGCTGGCCTGCTGTCTTATATTTCACTAAACACATTCGTTCTTGATCAGGCATCTTACAACCTGGAGCTGTTCGCAACCGTCTCATCGATTGTGATCATCGCATTTGTAGGTCTCATTGATGACTTTCTGGGATGGAAGATTGGACTGAAGCAGTGGCAAAAGCCGCTTCTAACCATACCTGCAGCTTTGCCAATGATGGTGATAAACGCTGGCCACTCAACCATGTCCTTGGCTTTCTTCGGTGATATCAACTTTGGCATACTTTACCCACTTTTAATTGTGCCCATAGGAGTTGTAGTGGCATCTAACGGTTTTAACATGCTAGCTGGCTACAACGGTCTAGAAGCTGGAATGGGCTTTGTTGCCATATCTTTCATGACTTTGGTCCTTTACTTGACTGGCAACAGTTGGGTGGCGATGATTGGGTTAGTGACTTTGGCAACTCTTGTTGCATTCTTAATCTTTAACTGGTACCCTTCGAAGATATTTCCAGGCAATGCCTTCACCTACATGATGGGAGCAGTAATCGCATGCATGGCCATACTTGGCAATGTGGAAAAACTGGCCATAATTCTCTTCATACCCTATGTGATTGATTTCATATTGCCACTAAGGAGCAAGATGAAGGCTGAGGCTTTCGCCAAGGTCAATCCAGATGGCTCCTTGGAAAAACCTTACGAAAAAATCTATGATTCTACCCACTTGATGATAGTCATAATCTCAAAATTGAAGAAAAAAGTATTCGAGCGTGATGTAACTCTCTCTCTAATGGCTTTAGAACTCATTCTCGGCTTAGTTGGTTTAACTCTATACCTTTAATATTTTTAGATGCAGCCTTTCTCTCAAAACAGTGTTTGGATTTTTTTCCAACTTGATCCAATAATCTGCCTTTGGCTACGATAAATATAGTGTCTAAACTCTTTACTATGT
>JAJRAB010000030.1 GCA_028683025.1 Candidatus Methanomethylicus sp.
TTCCTTTGGAAAACCCATTTGCGCCAGCTTCTCGTCCAGCTGCCTGAAAATGGATACTGTTTCCTCCTTCCCTTCGGCCGTCCCAGCCCAGAGCACTCGGACCATCCTATTATTAGGGAAGACCCCAGTGCCCTTGACCCTCAGTTGGTAGGGTTTTGCTTTAACTTCTCCCATTACTTTTGCAATTCTTTCTATGGATGCTTCGCTTACGTCCCCAAGGAATTTCATCGTGACATGCAGGTTCTCGAACTCTACGAGCTTAACATCACCGCCTGCATTTGCAATTTCTTTTTCAAAGGCCATCAGCTTCTGCCGGATCGCCTCTGGAAGCTCGATGGCTATGAAAGCCCGAACAGATCCCCTCGCCTCAAGCCCGCACATACATAAATCGTTATATGCAGAGTTTATTAACTTCTTGTCTGAGGAAGATCGAAGATTGATATTATGCATCACAGGGATGCCCGGTTCAGGAAAATCCATGGTTTCCGAGACCGCAAGATCCCTTGGCATTGCAGTCATTAGCATGGGTGACATAATTCGGGAGGAGGCTGATGCAAGGCGAATAGTGAAAACTCCGTCCTCCCTAGGCAATCTTATGCTGCAGCTTAGGAAGGAGAAGGGCGAGCATGTAGTTGCCAAAAGATGCCTTGAAAAAATAATGAATCATCCCGGCATTGTGCTCATTGAGGGTATCAGGAGCATTGATGAAGTGAATTTTTTCAAAGAGAATTCGAAAGTCTGTCTAATTGCCGTTCATGCATCCCCGAAGACTAGGTTCGATCGCCTGATAAAGCGAGATAGACCCGATGATCCGAAGGAATGGAAGACTTTCTATGAGCGCGATATGAGAGAGCTGGGGGTCGGATTGGGGGTTGTAATTGCTCTCGCAGACAAACTTTTCATAAACGAAGGCACTGTGGCAGAAATTTCGGATACTGTAAAATCCTTCTTCGAAGGTATCATCGATGGAAGCAAAAGTGATTGTTGAGGCAGAGGTTCGCCCGACTGAGGATGAGCAGAAGGTAGCCAAGTCAATAACAAACCTTACTGGTTCCAATTCTTTTAAAAGGATTCAGCAGGGTCGGCGTCTGTACCTTATCCAGGAAGGAGGGGAGGCACTTTTGCTCCAGCTGAGATCTATGCTGAGGCGAGAGCGCATACTTGATGCTGCCCGTAAGGTTATGACTCGGGGGATGGATGAAGAAGAATCAAAAATTTCCTTTTGCTTGAATAAGCAGGTGGCTCTAAGCAACCATCTCTCTTTCTGTTCAAGGGAAGGTGAATCTCCAATGGGCCCCATAAGCTTCACAGTGGTGTCAAAGGACCCCAAGTCTCTTATAGAATGGCTTGCAACAAGGACATTTGACGGAACGCCTGTTGATGAATTATGCCAATCGGGATTTCCACACTCTGCACATTCGGAAAGACATTCCAAACACTAGGGCAATATGGAGATATTTTTTCCCCTGTGATCGAAATCCAGGACGATTGGAAGGATTGGGTTGATGGCAAGCGGGCCAAACGCCTTTTAGAATTCAAGGAGTGCCATGGAGTGGAATATACTGTCCATACGCCTATTATTGATATCAACATTGCCTCGGCGAACGACCGATTAAGGGAGCTTTCGATCAGGCTTGTCTTAAAATCCCTGGATCATGCCCACAGAATTGGGGCTAGACTTGCTGTCGTCCATCCTGGGGCCAGATCGCCGCTGGACGATTATTACCCGAATACCCATTGGTCCCACAACCTGGCAAGCCTCAGAAGGATAAGTTCCTATGCCGAAGACCTTGGGCTTGATATAGGGATCGAAAACATGTCAGCCCACACTTGGTCTTTCCTCCAGAATACTGATGAGTTCAAACGGCTATTTGATGAGGGCTTACCTGTCAAGCTTACCCTCGATATTGGCCATGCCCATACCCATCACCTTGTTAGGGATTTCATTGAAAAATACAGAAATGAAATTGCCCATGTCCATATCCATGACAATATGGGGAATGTCGATCAGCACTTGGTTGTAGGAAAGGGAACCGTTGATTGGGACTGGCTGGGGAAGAATCTATCCTTTGGCTCAATCAACGGCATTATCGAATCAGTTTCCATGAACGATGCCCTAGCTTCGCTCGAAAAATCACGTCAAATCTTCAAATCGTAATTTTTAAGATCCTCGACCACTTCCGATGATGCAAAGATATTTTTTGCCTCATCTTCAAGGACCTTCCCATCGGGGTATCTTGCGCTTATATGGGTAAGCAGCAGCTTTTTCACCTTCGCCGATTTTGCTACCCCTGCGGCACCTTCCGCTGTGGAGTGCCCTTCTGCAGATGCGCGGTCCCCAAGATCATGGGTAAAGGTAGCTTCATGGATAAGGAGATCTGCATCCTCTGCAAGCTTTATTACACTTGAACAGGGCTTTGTGTCCCCTGAATAGACCATGCTGATTCCCCTTACTGGCTTCCCAAGTACATCAGCCGGATCGATATGCCTGCCATCCTCCAGCGTAATGGGCTTTCCTGATTTCAGATCCTTCCTAAGAGGACCTTCAGGAATTCCAAGCGCTTCCGCTTTATTAGAATTGAACTTGCCGCTGCTTTCGCCTGCTATTAATTTGTAGGCTATGTTCGGCACCGAGTGCTCGGCCAAGGCGCCGATGACCCTGTATTGTCTTCCGAGAGCGATCTCTCCTTCTTTCACTTCATGCACAGTCAGATCAAAGACTGGTTCAGGCATGGTGGAAATGGTGGTCTCCTCAAGGAATTTTTTCAGACCAGGAGGTCCAAATATGCCTAGGGGATGTACCCTATTCATAAGGTTCATGGTCTGTATCAGCCCCGGCAGGCCGAAAAGATGATCTCCATGGAGGTGGGTGATGAATACCCTCATCTTCCTGCATAGGCTTACGCCAGCTCGCATAAGCTGTCTTTGGGTTCCTTCACCGCAATCAAAGAGCAAAAGCTCCCCCTCAACTTCCACAATAATGGCTGGGAGGCCTCTATCAACCGTAGGCAATCCCGCCGCTGAACCCAGTATTGTAATCTTCAATTCAATCCCTCTCCACCACAATAATTGACCGCGTCAGTGACTTATGAACCCTCATCTGATGCTCCTCGATTACCTTAAAGCCCGATTCTTGGGCCATCCTCCTAGGGTTCAGCTCTATGGGCGCCGCTGTGCAGAGCTTCCCTCCTTTCTTGAGGGCGCCGGATGCACCCCTGAGAAAGCCAAGCAGAACACTGGCGGCATCCATGCCCATGGTTGTGGTCCCCCTCCCGTAGGGGGGATCTGTTGAGATCCCGTCAATAGCTGAGAGGGGAAGTGCCTTCGCATCGCCATGGAGAAGATCACAGTCCAGATGATAATGGGCTACGTTTTTGCCTGTACCATTAACCATCCTCATATCTAGATCCATGCCGCAGGCTTTCATACCCATGAGCGCTGCTTCAATTAGAAAACCGCCAGTACCGCAGAAAGGGTCCACGAATAATCCTCCTTCCCTTACTCCAGAAAGGTTTACGAAAGCCCTGGAAAGCTTGGGCTCCAGCACACCAGGGTGGAAATAAGGCCTGGATTTTGGCCGGCGGGCTGTAAACCCACTCCTGTCGGTGCTCACGCCTATTATGTAAAAAAATACACCTGCATCGGATATGATCCCCTTTATCCAGACCTCGGGGCAGTCTAGGTTGACTATTGAGTCAGTGTTCCCCTTCACAATCCCTCCGATCATTCCCTGTAACTCTTGGGTGTCCAGATTCCTCCAATAGTTGCGCACTCTGTTGGCTCTTGCTCCGAAGCTCTTTCCCCCGAGAAAGCTCCAGTCAATATTCTCTAGGGATTTGGCGCAGTCTTCTGTGTTGGCGGCACATTGAGCCAGGAGCCTCCCTCCTTCCATCAGGTAAGCCGATCTCTTCCCAAGCAGCTCCATGGCCGCAGGATTCACATCAAGGAGGAATATCTGGTCATGTTTGGCGATAGCATCGTAACCCATTCCTTCAGAGTCCAGTATGGCGCAGATCTCCGAATATGTCATTGTGGGGTGCTCGCCTGACAGAAGCAGGAGAACCCGCTCAAGTCCCGCCTTAAGTGGCAAATCAAAGTATCCCCTTTGCAAGAAGGGGGGCGACCGAAATCCTGCCTATCTCACTCTCCACCGTATCGGTACCAAGAACCTCATCCACGCCTGCCGACCGCATCCTCTCAGCTGCACCTGCCACCAGCAGAGGGTGGGAGCATACTGCCAATACCTTTCTTGCTCCTCCATCCTTCAATATCTTTGCCGCGTTGGCTATCGTTCCTCCAGTGCTGATTAGATCATCGCAGATCACTACATCGCGACCAGCAGCGTCCACCTTTTCCCCCTTTACCGTAATAGCACCCGTAATCCTGTCCCTGGTCTTTTCGAAATTTCCATACTCGGTACCCAGCTCATCTCCGACCCTCTTGGCAATCATTATTGCTCCCTTGTCAGGTGATAGTATGTAAGGATCCTTGAGGTCGATCTTTTTCAAATAATCCGCAATTACTTCGGTAGCGAAAAGATTCTTCGCCTTAATCCTAAAGGCTTGCAGAGTCGCTTCTTTATGGATGTCGATGGTGTAAAATTCATCTGCACCTGCCGCTTCTATGAGCTTGAAGAGTGTCATAATGCTCACCGCTTCCCCTTCCCTAAACCGGCTATCCTGTCTGGCATAGGCCATGTAAGGAACAACAACCCTTACCCTGCTCGCCCCTAGGTTCTTCAGATTGTCAATGAGCAAGAGGAGCTCGATGAGTCTCTTATCCTGCTGTGGATACGTTGTATGGATTAGAGCGACATCCTCACCTTGAACACGGGCTGTGATCCGTTGATATGACTCCCCATCGGGAAAATTTTTATATTCAATGTTGATTGTTGGGCATCCGATTATGCTTGCTACTTTTTCACCCAACTTAACTGATGATGGACCTGGCATTACGATCATGTGATTTGCCCTCCAAATTCTTATCTTACTCAATCACTTAAGATTTATGTGCTGGTATTGGGAAGATGGAAGCCTTTCTTTATGATAAATTGGAGTCTGGAGCTGTGAAATGCCGCCTCTGCGGCTGGAGATGCACCATCCAGCCGGGTAAGAGAGGCGTATGCAATGTTAGAGAAAATAGGAATGGGACTCTGGAGAGCTTGGTTTATGGAAGGGCCATATCCTATGCGGTCGATCCCATTGAAAAAAAACCCCTCTATCACTTCCATCCCGGAGCCTTTACCTTCTCGATCGCCACTGTCGGCTGCAACTTTAGATGCAATTTTTGCGACAACTGGAGCATAAGCCAGGAGCGGCAGATCGTCGGCGATCTGATGCTACCCGAAGAAGTAGTTTTCAATGCCCAGAGGATGAAATGCTCCGCCATAAGCTATACATATACCGAACCAACTATCTTCTTTGAATACGCCTACGACACAGCCAAATTTGCCCGGAGCGAGGGGCTGCTCAACACATTTGTAACCAACGGTTTTATGTCCCCCGAGGCGATAGACATGGTCTCACCCTACCTTGATGCCGCCACAGTAGACTTCAAGGGAAGCGCAGATCCGGCTTTTTACAAGAATTTTTGCGGAATAACAAGTGTTGAACCCATATTCGATTCCCTTTTGGAGATGAAGAGAAAAAAGATATTCATTGAAATAACAAACCTCATTGTGCCTGGTGAAGGTGATGGGAAGGAACCATACAAGAAACTCTTGAACTGGATTCTTGATAATCTTGGTCCTGACACTCCCCTTCACCTGCTGCGATTCTTCTCCAGCTACCGATATGAGGGCACCGAGACTACACAACCGTCGCTTCTGGAGGAATACTGGCAAATGGCCAGCGATGCAGGTTTTCATTATGTGTATTTGGGGAATGCTCCTGGTCACAAGTACGAAAATACCCGTTGCCCCTCCTGCGGCAAAATGGTGATTGAAAGATTTGGATTTGAGGTTGCCAAAATTCATCTTACAGGAAAGCGGTGTGCCTTCTGTGGCCATGAAATCAACATAATACTTTGAGCGCTTCATGTAGTCGATATTGATGGCACTCCATAAAATGCAACTCTTAAATCCTGTCTTCAACGCCTCTTCATTTATTAATCAGCGCTGAAAATATCTCACAGGGTATAGTTATGAATGCTTGTCCGGAATGTGCCGGTGTTATGAAATTTGACTCAGCCCATAGGCGGTATGTGTGCCAAAGCTGTGGCCTTGCTGTCAACAGGGAAGAAATGGACGAGATGGCTGCCAAGAATACATCTGCAGATCCAAATGAGGAGAAAGAACAGCGGAAAAAGGATTACCTGAAATGGTGGTCCAATAAGAAGTAGGTTTAGGTGGGTCGCATTAACGCTGAGATAATAACCTCGGGTCATGAGCTGCTTATTGGTAAGACTGTGAACACGAACGCCACCTGGCTTGCCGGGCAGCTAACCTCCATGGGAATTAATGTTACTCGTATTACATCCATAAGCGACACTGTAGGTGAAATATCGGTAGCAATTTCAGAATGCTTGAAGCGTAGACCAGATTTTCTAATCATTACTGGGGGGCTTGGCCCCACCTATGACGACTTGACCCTGGAAGGCCTTGCCTCGGCCATGAAGCTCCCCCGAACATTAAATGATGATGCCCTGGAGCAGATTACAAAAAAATACCAGAAGATGAGCTTGGAGATCACTCCCGCTCGGAAAAAAATGGCTCTACTCCCCCAAGGTTCTCAGCCAATATTGAATGCCATCGGCACCGCACCGGGGGTGCTCATGGACTTCAAAGGTACAATCATCACATGCCTGCCTGGCGTTCCAAAGGAAATGACAGCCATGTTTGGCTCCTATGTATCCAAGATAATTGGGAGCTGCGGACATCCAAGCTTTTTGGAGAGATCTTTTATTATTGATGGAATAGCCGAATCGTCCCTCGCCCCCGAGATCGATGAATGGCGCCGCTTGAACCCAGGGATTTATGTAAAATCCCATCCCAGGGGAACTGAAGCTACACCTACCTTGGAGATCCATTTATCCGTTATGACTGATGAACCAGCAGTACTTGAGAATAAATTATTAGCCGCAGAAGACTCATTTACAAAGCTCGTAATCAAACTAGGTGGCAGGGCAATGAGGGATCAATCTTGAAATTCACATTTCTTATGGGAACGGCAGGATCAGGCAAATCTGCCATGACTCTCTCCTTGGCAGAGAGGATGCAATCATCAGAAGTAGATGTAGCCACTCTGAACCTCGATCCAGGCGTCCGCTGGCTCCCTTACACGCCGGATGTCGACATCCGGGACTTTATTAACTATGATCGTCTTGTGGATGAATACAAACTTGGACCTAATGGCGCCCTGGTTGCAAGCGTCGATGCTGCAGTAAACCACATCGATGAAATGAGATCTGAACTGGAAAAGCTCTGCCCTGAATATGTTATCGTGGATACACCGGGCCAGATGGAGCTCTTTGCCTACAGGGATGCAGGGGCCATTATTGCCCGCACCCTTTCCGAAAAAGAGCACAGTATAATTTTTCTAGCTGACTCGCTGTTCCTTAACCGATCATCTGATTTTGTCTCCATACTTCTCCTATCCTACTCGATACAGACGCGTTTCAGGGCTCCACAGATAAACTGCATATCAAAAGTTGATCTGATGCCAAAATCGCTCTACGATAAGGGTATTTTATGGACAAACGATCCAGATCTACTGCTGGAAGAGTTCATTGCAGAGACTCCAGACCTCAAATCCGAGATTGCAAGAAGGATGCTTGAGGCTTTAGTGGATTTAGATGCTTTAGGAGAGTTTATATTTACCTCCTCAAATACTGGAGAAGGACTGGACGATCTCTATGCTCAAATCCAACGCGTACACACAGGCGGAGAAGATCTGTAACACCAATGGGGATGTATGAATGGAGAACCGATCAATCGAAGTTGGTCTAGTCTCGAAACAAGTGCAAAATCTTCAAAGTGAACTTGAAGTAAATTATGAGAGGCTCAATAAGCTTCGTGACAGGAAGAATGAGAGTCTTGCTAAACTAAGTGAGCTTCAG
>JAJRAB010000034.1 GCA_028683025.1 Candidatus Methanomethylicus sp.
GATGCCAAGGCTTTTTCGTCGGTTATCAGGAGGTCGCCGGTGGAGCTGCCCATGAATATCTTGACTGAAGCTGCCTGCCGTGGAATGCTGCCTGTCTCTTGTGAAGAGACACCTGCTGCCCTTATCTCCTCCAGGTTTGATGATGTGGCTCCAAAATGAAAGCCAAAGTTGACAAGCAGCGAACCAGCAGTGGACGTAAGAACTAGTTTTCGCTTGGCTTCCAGCAGGTCCTGCGATGTTGTGGCTGGCTTCGTGTTTGGCATATCCAAGACAGTGGTGACGCCGCCGGCAATTGCCGCTTTTGAACCGCTGACCCAGTCCTCGGCAGCCATGCCGGGCTGCCTGAAATGGACATGGGGATCGACTACCCCCGGGATCACTGCAAGACCCGAGGCATCGATTACCCTATCAGCCTTGGGCTCGGTCGAGGTCACTGAGGCAATTTTGCCGCCTTTCAGGAGGATGTTGACATGGCTCCTCTTGAACGGCGTAATTATTGTGCCACCCCTAATCAGGGTCGTGCCAGTCGCAGCAGAGTCCTGGACAGCCATCGACATGCACCAGTTTTAGCCCTTGAGCTTTAGGTCGTCGCCTTTGATCTCGAACCCGCAGTAGTGGCAAACCAGCACCAGTGGACTCTTGTTCTGAGCAAAGAGGCGCGTAGGGACTTTCTCCTTATTGGTAATGCAGTTGGCGTTGGAGCATAGGGCTACATCCTCCACTGTGTCAGGTATCTCTACATTCCGCTTTTCATAAAGGGCGGAGTCGCGGATTATGTTAACCGTTGCGTGTGGCGCTATGAGGGCGATCTTCGAGCACTCATCCTCGGTCAGGAAACGGTTTTCGACCTTGATGATATCTTTCTTGCCGTACTTGGTGCTTTTGAGATTCTGGCCTATGATAACCACTGCCCCCTGCATGAGTCCTAGCATATCGGCGATCTTTATGGCCTTGCCCGGCGTCAAGTGGTCAATGACGGTTCCATTTTCTATGGGGCTGACGATAAGCCCTTTCTTGGGAGCGTTCTGCTGGGAGTATTCGGTCATGCTACCGCCCCCATAACCAGTGATAGCAGCGCAGCCCTCACCGGTACTCCGTTGCCAGCCTGCTTGAAATAGTAGGATCGGATATCATCGTCAGCATCGATGGCGATTTCATCTACCCTCGGCAGCGGGTGCATCAACTTCATGGTAGGCTTTGCCATTTGGAGCATTTTTCTGTCAATGCGATAGAGTCCCTTGACCTTATTGTACTCGTTTTCGTCCGGGAACCGCTCCTTCTGGATCCTAGTCATGTAGACTATATCGGCCCTTCCGATGGCGTCCTCGATCTTAGCGCTCTTCGTGAAGGAGACACCCTTGCTCCTGAGGAATGATGTCACATGTTCCGGCACCTGGAGCATGTCAGGAGCCACAAAAGAGATCCGACAATCGAACATGGAAAGAGCATAGGAAAGCGAATGAACTGTCCGGCCATACTTGAGGTCACCCACCATGAGTATCTCCAGCCCATCTATTTTCCCCTGGGTCCGCATCATGCTGTAAAGATCAAGCATGGTCTGGGTAGGATGCTCATTCTTGCCATCGCCTCCACTGATGATGGGGACCTTGCTCTCACCACGGGATACTCTTCTGGTAGTAATTTCGGCAGCCCATCTGGCAGAACCGTCAAAGGGATGACGCATCACAATAGCATCTGCATAGTTGGCTACTGTCTCAATCGTGTCCTTCAAGGTCTCACCCTTCATGACCGAAGTCCCCTCGACACCGGCGAACCATATGGTCCTCGCCCCCAGGCTCTGGGCAGCTGTATCGAAGCTGAGTCTGGTCCGGGTGCTAGGTTCGTAGAAGAGAAGCCCGACCTTCTTCCCCTCAAGGAGTGAGCGGTCATAGCCGTTCATCTCCATTTTTTCTGCAATTTCGAATATTTTTTCAAGCTCAGGTCTCGAGAAATCTTTGATCGAGACCACATCTTTATTCATGAATTCCAACATCTAACCCCCATGTCATTGGGAGGGGACAATCTGGGCTGTTCCGGAGACTCTAGAGAACCGTGCGCTTCTGTTTGTGGGATATTGACCCATCGCCAAATCTGTTTGGAGGGTGTATATAAGATTTGTTTCTCGATATTCTGGCGGCCCAATCCAAGGTTCAGACCATGGCAACAGTATGAGCGGAAAAGAACCCAAAGTTCCAAATACCACTTCTTAGTAGAGAACCAGTGATGTCCAAAAAAAATGGAGGACACTAGTTGGAGACTCCTGAAAACTGCGATCCCCTTATGGAATACCCTCAGTACCGGGAGAAGGAGAGGGTTCTCAAGGAATGCAAGGAGCTCTATCGGGCGGTCTTTGAGATTTCTGGGGCTATGTTCGTTTTCAGCATGGACGGAATAATACGACTTGTCAACAGCCAATTGGAGCGCATCCTGCTACGACCTCGGATAGATGTTGAAGGAAAGCCATGGACGAGCCTGTTTTCGCCAGAAGACAGAATGAAGGCCGAGAGATGCCTGGCCGAAGCTGAGGAACATTCATCAAGCAGTTGCGAACTTCGTTTGATCGGTGAAGGGGCCGAATCAAAGGGAAAAAACATTGCCCTCACCATATCCATTACCCAGCCTGGTAACGTCAGAGTAGCCATAGTAAGGGACCAAGAAGGCCATAGCGGCTTTGCCAGCCAGTCGAATATGTCGGAGGAGCAGTATAGGGGGATAGTCGAAGGAGCAAACAGCGTCATCTTCAAAATGAACACCGAGGGGACGATCCTTACTTTCAACGAGTATGCCGAGGACCTGTTCGGTTTCCGCAGGGAGGAGGTCATAGGGCGGAGCATCTATGAGACCATCCTACCAAGGCGCGAGTCAACTGGGCGGGATCTGAGCGGCCTGGTGGCAGGCATCTGCACCAGTGAAAAATATTCACAGCATGTGAACGAAAATCTGAAGAAGAACGGTGAAAAAGTCTGGGTCCAGTGGTATAACAAACCCCTCAGGGACGGGGAAGGCAACGTGGTTGGCGTCCTTTGCGTAGGCAACGACCTCAGCGATAGCAAGAGGATGCAGGAAGAGCTGGTCAGCACCATTGAGAAGCTGAGGGAAGTGGAGGGCATCATCAACCGTAGCCCGGCGGTGGTCATCCTTTTTCGGGCTTTGGAGGGTTATCCCATCGAACTGGTCTCAGAGAACATAAAGCAGTTTGGGCATCCATCGCTGGATTTTTCATCCGGAAAGCTCTGGTTCAAGGATCTGGTGTACCCTGACGACTATCAGAGGTTCTCCGCAGAGCTAGTAAGGAACACCGCTCTTGGGAAGGGCGAGTTCAGCCATGAATTCAGGATAATTACAGCCAAGGGGGATGCCCGCTGGGTGGAGCAGCGCATAATGCTCCGGAGGGATCCTGATGGCAGGGTCACCCATTACCAGGGGATAATGCTGGACATAACCGACAGGAAGGTGAGCGATGAGGACCGGAGGAAGTCCTTGGCACTGCTCATGGCAACCCTCGAGTCGACGGCAGACGGTATCCTGGTGGTGGACTGGGCAGGCAGGGTGGTGATCTTCAACAGGAAATTTGTCGAGATGTGGGGCATACCCGACTCGGTCATGGCTACCAAGGACTATGACATCATAATGTCCTCCGCCAGGGATCTGCTCAAAGAACCAGAATCCATTGGGACCAGCTCGGCGGGTCTTCAGATCAGCCAAGATTCAGAGAAAAGCACCTTCGAGTTCAAGGATGGAAGGATGTTCGAGAGGTATATGCATCCCCAAGAGATTGGGGACAAGATCATGGGCATCGTCATCTCGTTCAGGGACATAACAGAACTGAAGAAAGCCGACGACAGGTTGAGGAGGCATCTGGATGCGCTGGAAAAGCTGGTGGAGGAGAAGACCAAGCAGCTGAGGAACAAGGAGAGGTTTGCGGCTGTCGGGGAGACCGCCACCATGGTGGGGCATGATCTCAGGAATCCACTTCAGGTCATAGTGAACAAGCTGTATCTGGCCAAGATGGAGCTCGAGGAGTCAAAGGACCTGAGTCCTGAAACCGCGAAATCCATGCTCAGCACCATTGAATCACTGGAAGGGCAAGTAAATTACATGAACAAGATTGTCACCGATCTTCAGGACTATGCTCGTGAGGCTAAACCCAACCTTGCCTGCGTGAAGTTTGATGTGCTTGTCGCAAACTTCCTGGGGATGGTCAAGGTACCTGAGAAAGTCTGCATTGCCCTTGATATAGAGAAGGGACTTGAGGTTATGGTGGATGCAGAGATGATGGCACGTGTGATGGTAAATCTGGTTAACAATGGCATCCAGGCCATGCCCAACGGCGGCAAGCTTATAATTTCTGGCATGAAGAAGGACGATTCGGTCTTCATAGCCATTAAAGACTCAGGGCAAGGCATCACTGAGGAGGACCTGGAAAAGCTCTTCAGGCCGCTCTTTACCACCAAAGCCAAGGGGATGGGATTCGGCCTTGCCGTTGTCAAGCGACTGGTGGAAGCCCACAATGGCAGGATCAGCGTTGAAAGCAAAGTGGGCCAGGGCACGGCATTCACCATAGAGCTCCCATACCAGCCGAGGGATGAGCCGAAGTTCGCAAAGCTAGCCACGACCTCCCAGAATTTGTGATGGGCATCCGTGCGCCCCCCCAAAAGCGATGTTTTTAATGTTCCATGCCTGGCTGGGCATTTTTGCACTTAATGGGGAAAGGTAGCCAGGGAGGCTCAATAATTGAATTGCCCCTATCATGGATTAGTCGTTCCCCAGATTGTAAAAAAAATTAATATTGGTTTGCACCAATATTGACAGGGCGAATTTCTTGGCTGACCCAAAACAGGTAATCGAGATCCCACTAGGTTTTTCAAAGGCATTCCTTGTCAGGGGAGAAAAACCGATCTTGGTGGACACAGGCACTCCGGGCAACACAGCCAAAGTGCTTCAGGCGATAATGGGCGCTGGTGAGGATCCAAGCAGGATTTCCCTCATAATCATAACTCATGCCCATGCTGACCATGCAGGGAGCGCTGCGGACCTCATAGGTAAAACTGGCGCTAAACTGGCTGCCCAGAGGGAGGACGCGATCGCCCTCGAAAGGGGGAGGAGCGCTGATTTTTACGGGAGGGGGCTGACCCAAAATGCGACGATTGGATTGATGCGACTGGTTGGCCCAAGGATGACTGGCGTCAAGGCGCAGGTACTTGTAGAGGAAGAATTGGATCTCAAGCCATTCGGCTTGGCGGGCAAAGCCATACATACACCAGGGCACACCAGAGGTTCCCTCTCAGTTATCCTACAGAGCGGGGAAGCGCTGGTGGGGGATCTGCTGGGGGGCAAGGGTGGGCAGCCGAAGCTGCCTTTTTTCATCGATGATAGGGCACAGCTGATACAGAGTATAGGCAGGGTCCTCGATCTGAAGCCAAGCGTCATATATGTGTCCCACGGAGAACCCCTGAAGCCGGAGGACGTCGCCAGATTTATTGGGGGCTGATGCGCTTGGTTGATTTCAAAGAACTTACTAAGGTCCCCCTCTCCAACCTGGACAAGGTAATCTATCCGAAGCTGGGCATAACCAAGGCCAAGATTATTGAGCATTATGTCAGGGCAGCGCCCCTGATTCTGCCATTTTTGGAAGGCAGGGCAGCAGTCATGAATAGGTTTCCCGACGGGGTGGGGGAGGAGGGATTTTACGAGAAGGATGCCCCGAAGGGAACGCCCTCCTGGGTAAAGATCTACAAAAGGTACTCCGAGACTGCCCGAAGGGAAATCAATTATGTTGTATGCGACGATCTGGACACCCTCATATGGATGGCGAACTTGGCAGCGGTTGAGATAAACATGCCCCTCTCAAAGGTCTCTTCCTATGAGGCTCCGGATTTTATCCTCTTCGACATTGATCCTGAACCGCCCTTTGGTTTTTCAGAGGCATGCCAGGTGGCACTAATGCTCCTGGACGAGCTCGAATCGTTTGGCTACAGATCCTATGTTAAGACATCGGGCAAGAAGGGACTCCATGTGGTCATTCCCATTGTTCCGTCTTCAAATTTTGAGAAGACTAGAGAATTCGTCCATCAGATGGGTAGACTTCTAGCCAAGAAATCAAGGATGGTTGTGTCTGAATTCAGTCAATCCAGGGATCCATCCACGGTTTTTGTTGATTTCCTTCAGAACGGTGCGGGGAGAACCATGGTAGTGCCCTACAGCCTCAGAGCTACACCCACTGCTACGGTCTCGACTCCCATCAGCTGGACCGATCTCAGGAAAGGAATAAGACCTGAGGAGTTTCATATTTTAACAGTGGCGGGTAGGCTTAAGGAGCTCGGGCCCGGCGGTGATCCCTGGAGCGGCCTTCTTGAAGACAGGCAGGAACTGGGTTAGCAGCCAGTTCAGCCAAGAGCCACTAATCAGGATGGCACAGGTGGGCTTTCATGGCAGAAGATGAGTCGGATTTTATTGATGCGAAAGGAGCCGAAGCTAAAGCTAGAAGATCTATCTGGAGCGGATCCATAAGCATTGGGCTGGTCAACGTCCCGGTGAAGCTCTATTCAATGACCAAGGACCGATCGTTCTCCTTCAGGTTGCTCCATAAGGCTGACGGGCAGCCTCTGAGATACGATCGGGTCTGTATAAAAGAGGGGAAGGTAATTCCCTGGGAAGAGACGGTTAAGGGTTATGAGGTCAGGAAGGGTGAATTTATCGTATTTGATAAGAAGGAACTGGAAGCAGCCAGACCCGAATCCGACAGCCGCATACGGATCGACAAGTTTGTGGACTACTTGGCTGTGGATCCCATCTATTGGGATACGCCCTACTTGCTGGCTCCGGACAAGAGCGGGGATGCCTACAGCCTGCTTTTGACTACATTCCAGAAGCTTGGTAAGGCAGGCGTTGGCAGGATTACCCTTCGCACTAAGGAGTATCCTGTGCTGGTGCACGCTTCCAGGGGAGCTCTGCTGCTGACCACGCTCAGGTATGCCGACGAGGTATTGCCTGTTAAGGGGATTGAGGGGCTCGACGGCCTTAGGGAACCTCGGAGAGAGGAACTAGAGATGGCAGAGCGAATTGTCAAGGATTTATCTGGAGATTTTGACATAGCCGATTACAAGGACGGCTTCCGGGAGCGCATCATGAAGCTTATTGACAAAAAACTCGCTGGCGAGATCGTTGTGACAGAGAAGCCGAAGAAGGAAGAAGCCAAGGAGCTGATGGCAGCCCTCCAGGAGACCCTCGCCCAGCTCAAGAAGAAAGGCCCATGAGAGCTTTTTACAAGCCCATGCTGGCCCAGCCAGCTGAGGCCCCCTTCTCCTCCCCTGATTGGTTATATGAAATTAAGTGGGACGGTATACGGGCCATCAGCTATGTTGGAAAGGGCAAGGGCAGCCTCAGTATCCGAAGCCGGAATGGCAGTGAGCTGAAGCAGAGCTTTCCAGAACTGGACGAGCTTGAGAACCTGGCGAAGGATGTAGTTATCGACGGCGAGATTGTTGTGATGGTTGATGGAAAAGCGGATTTCCAGGCGGTGCTGGAGAGGATAAAAGCATCCAGAAGCTTTGATATAAATTACCTTTCCCGCCAAATGCCAGCCACCTACATCGTGTTTGACCTGCTCGAAGCGGATGGAAGGCCAACAATAGGACTGCCCCTGGTGGAGAGGCTGAAACTCATGAGGGAAAGGCTCAGGGAAGGGGATCATGTGGTTCTTTCAAGGCCAGTGGATGGAAAAGGCGAAGATTACTATGCAGCAGCTTCGGCAAAGGGTATTGAGGGGATTGTGGCCAAGAGGAAAGATAGTAGTTATGAACCAGGTCATAGAAGCGGTGACTGGCTCAAGATAAAGCGTGAGAAGACTGCTGATTGCATTATCCTCGGCTACAGCAAGGGTGGCGGAGCCAGGGGCGACACTTTTGGTGCCCTGCTGCTTGGGCTTTATGATGTAAACAGGAAATTAATATTCGCGGGCAAGGTTGGGACGGGCTTCTCAGATATGGATCTGGCGATGCTGGCGGGCAAGTTCCGCAGACTCCAGGAGGGAGCAATACCAACTGAGGGTGCAGCGACCTCGGGAGAAGAGATCACATGGCTTAGGCCAGAGCTGGTCTGCGAGGTCGTCTATCAGATGGTGACTAAGGATGGAAAGCTCAGGATGCCCAGGTTCAGGGGGCTCCGGGAGGATAAAATTCCGGAAGAGTGCACAGTTGATCAACTGCACCCAAAGGTTCTTGAAAAGTATAGGTCAAAGAGGCGCTTTGAAAGGACACCAGAGCCAGCGGGTAGAGGGGAGGAGCAGGGTTTAATGGATACCATTGTTAATAATAAGATGGGGGAGGCGGGAAGGATGGCTTCGAGTAGTACTGCTAAGCAAGCCAATGGCGAAAATTTGTCCTTTGTTGTCCATGAGCACCATTCCAAAAGGTTCCATTTTGATCTGAGGCTCGAGAGGGATGGCGTGCTTAAAAGCTGGGCAGTGCCCAAGGGCATGCCGATTGAGCCAGGGGAGAAGAGGCTCGCGATTCAGGTGGAGGACCATCCAGTTGAGTATGGCAGCTTCGAAGGCACTATCCCGGAAGGGGAGTATGGTGCCGGCGATGTGATCATCTGGGAAAGGGGAACCTACAGGACTTTGGAATGGAAGGATGATAAAATAGAGATCATCATGGAGGGGGAGAAGGGCAGGGTTTCGGGCAGGTACGCCCTGGTTAGGTTCAAGCGGGCAGGACAGAATCAATGGCTGGTTTTCAAAGCTGGAGAATGAAGGGTGGAAATCGCAGTGGAGGTGAAGGCGATCTCGGGTATTTCCAATTGTCATATAGGCACAATGGGATGGTCTTATGTGTTCTGGGAAGGGAATTTTTACCCGAAGGCGATGCGGGCTTTCGACTACCTCAAGGAATATGCCAAGCATTTCAGCACAGTAGAGATAGACAGCTCTTTCTACCGGATACCTCCAGCTGCAATGGTCAAGAATTGGGGCTTGCAGACACCGCCTAACTTTTTGTTCTCTGCGAAGTTCCCCAGGGATATCACCGAGGTCAAGCAGTTCCGGGATGCCGAAGGTGAGACAGAGGTATTCCTGAGGAATATGTCCCTGCTGAGGGACAAGCTGGGCGTTCTTCTAGTCCAGATGCCCTATGACTTTGGACCTGAGAATTTTAGCGTGATCAAGAATTTTTTGCATGGTCTGCCTAGGGGTTACCGATATGCGGTTGAGGCCAAGAACCGTAAGTGGCTTGACGATGCATTTTATGGCCTCCTAAGGGAGAATGGCATGGCGCTGGTTCAGGCAGATCATCCCTGGATGCCAGACATGGACACGCCCACGGCTGAATATGTTTACATCCGGTGGGAGGGGGATGGAGGCACAGTTAAGGGAACAACGGGTCAAGAGGAGAGGGATCGCAAACCCGATATCGAAAAGTGGGCATCCAGAATAAAGAAGTACCTGGCCGAGGGCAGGGAGGTTTTCGGCTATTTTTCAAAATACTTTTCTGGGTATTCGCCCGCGGACGCCGAGTACATGATCAGATGCCTGCAGGATTGAAAAAATGGAGAGATGATCCCTTACCAGTTTTTGGGATCGCCCCATCTCCATTTGCTATAGAAGAAAGCGATGATCCATATGGCAATGGTGGATGCAAACATCTCGGTCATCATGATCTGAATCGTGATCTCATATCCCATCGCCCCCAACACAGTAATGAGAATTAGGAGGAAAATGAAGTGACCATAATACACGATAAGCGAATTGCGCCCAAGGACCTGGAAGATGGATATGCTGCGTCCTTTTGCTTCAACAAACGTGAAGAGCCCATAACAGAAGAGGCATGATGCAGCAATAAAGGGCATGGCTAATGGGTATGACCAGATCACAAAAATCATGTGCCAAAAATTCATATTGACGACTGCTGGCACGAGTATAAAGCCAATGCTGATTATCCCTGCAATGACGAAGTAAATTTTCTTTATAGTTCCTTTTTCTTTGAGCAAGCCTCCCATGGCAGCGCCGTAGAGTACTATAGGAATCCCTTTGAAGATTGCAAAGGGAGCTGCAAACAGCATTCGCATGAGAGCTGTCCCCCAGAGTTCGGAAGACGGGGTTGTGGATGAGACGTTCGGGAACGTAACAAGCAACAGTATCAGCCCTTCAACGACGGCCATTGCCAAAGCTGCAGGTAGGAGCTTCCTCCAAGAGAGCTTGTAGATTAACGGGAGTGAGATGATGGCGCTGAAGCCCAAGCCGATTATGGGTTGAGATACGCTGAGAAAACTCAAGCCGAAGATCCTCTGAACTATTTTTGCCAGATCGGTTTGGCCATAGATAACAAAGTAAACCAAGAACTCAGTAACTGCCCCCAACAGGATGTAGGAGCTATACCGTATAATTTCACGTTTTGCAATGCCTGAGAATGGCTTTATCCCACGTTTGCTTGCAATTACGGTGGCAAGGGCTACGCCTGTTACGAAGAAGAAGAGGAGGAGACCAGTCCCCCACGGTCTTGCATTATATATGGGGAGCATGTAGTTGAGTTGGCTACTCCCACCCTCTCCAAAAATGCTCGTAGTTCCACCCCCAAAAACGAAGAGGTGAGTAGGGATCATAAGCAGTACTGCGATACCACGCAACGCGTCAAGTGCGTGGAGTCTCTTGAATTGCGGTAATGACTGCATAATGTTACTATTTTTGCGGAGTCTCTATTTATAGAGTTCCATTAATTATGCAATGCCATTATGATTGATCATATTTCTGTAATTGCAACAGGCAAAGCTAGCGCAGGAAAAAACAGAGTGAACCAAATTTTCTATTTCAGGTAGTTGAAGTAATATAGTCCCTATACAGCAGCAGAATCCCTTTTGCCAAAATGAGAAGGCAGGGAACCAAGAAGAGTGCCAGAAGCGGAATCAAGTTGACCTTGATCATAAGGCTTAGTTGTACTCCTTCGGGGAGGCCAGTCAGGGAGCCAAATACAGATCCAGGAACATCAATGAGAAATTGCCCTCCCTGAAAAGCCAGGTAAAGATAGGCTGCCGAAAAAATGCCATTTGCAATCAAAACCGCACCGTATACTTTTGAGCCACGAAGAAAAACCATCAAAAAGGCCAGCGGTACAAGAGCTAAACCCAATAGCGGAAGAAATGGGTTGATGAGCTTCCCAGCTATCTGAGCTATCTCCTGCTGGATTTGGGGGTTTGCCCCCATGGATAAAAGCTCCGAAACTGAGAGTGGTAGCTCATAGAGAAAGACATAGGTCAGGAACGCCAGTGCACATCCCAAGACCGCCCTTAGCAAAAACCCTCCACTTGAGTTTTGCAATCCAAAAATCTCTCGTTCAGGCATTTATTCTAACCTCCATGCTCACCGTCATTTGGGCAGTCCGGAATTCCATGCTTAAGGTAAGGCCAGACAACTCCAGCATAATATTTGGAACGACTAGATTTGCTACGGATGAGAAGTTTGAGCCAGAGGAAGCGAAGATGGGCATCATCGCAGAAGCTGCAATGGTGGTATTTCCAAAGAGGAGTGATGCCGTGGCAGTTCCATTAACTGTAATAAATCGGTTTTCATTCAAGAAAACGAATGGGAAGCTTAACCTAGAGTGGGAAGAGTTAATTGGAATGATGGTAGGTTCCCCAATCTGGCAATCCTTGAAGGTCGCCCCCCAGGGGATTTCAAAACTGGCATTTACAGGTGGCAAAGCCAAGTTGAAGACACCTAATTGGACACTCATATTGAAGACTAGCGATGTCCCGTTGAAGGCATAGGTGGCCATGGCAGAAGGAGGTGGGAAAGTTAAATCAAACCCAATATAACCCGTATAGTGTGCCTCAGGCGGCGAATAAATCGTAAGCGCAGCATTGTACCTGTTATTGAATTGATCGGAAATCAGTACGGTTACATTCCCACTAAGGGGGAACTGACTTGAAAGATCGTCAAAACTGATGGGAATTTGCATTTGGAAGTGGGTCGAATTGGAACTGATCAGCTCAGGTATCGGGATTTTCAGATTTGCCATAGGTGGTGACCAGGGAAAAATGAGGACTGCTTCAGCTGTGG
Organism: Candidatus Methanomethylicus sp.; assembly: GCA_028683025.1. Lineage (GTDB taxonomy): Archaea > Thermoproteota > Methanomethylicia > Methanomethylicales > Methanomethylicaceae > Methanomethylicus. The sequence continues at coordinate 12,050 of JAJRAB010000034.1, forward strand.
TGGATGAAAATGGCGGTTGGCTTCCAGTCACGGTTGCATTGATCTTCAGAATATCAAAGTCACTCAGGAGTCTTTGGAATTCTGATCTGGAAATATTGCTTAGATCAATAATAGCATCGAATTGACCCGAGTAGTTGACTGCTCCCGGTGGTATAGACAAAGGCCGGCTGCTCAGGTTTACCAAGGACTGGGCAGAATCCTCAATGGATATATTCAAACTCAAATCTGAGATCGCGAAGGGGCTGGGGTTTGAAGCTTTAAACGGGGTGCTTATGATAATGTTGCCGTTGTTGTAGGCTATAGAAGGCTGGTCTACAGATATTGAAGGGACAGCCGCAGCTATGCCATAGAGCAGAAGTAAGGCTACGACGACTCCCCCAGTGGATAGTGCCACAATGAGAATGTCTATGGCCTTGAGCAAAGTTTTCATTGTGCCACTTCCTCCATAATATCTGATCCAATCCAGATTTATAGTTTCAAATTGCTTTAAATTGAAAAACTTAATTTCCGTGACTCACAAATGAAACTCAAGGAAGCGTTTGTTGGTTGACCACTTTTAATCTCCCTATCCAAGAGAATACAAAATTAAAGCAGATCATGGAGAAGGTAGTTTTGAATCCAAGGTTGAATACCCTTTGGCAAGTATCAAATGTCACTGCCATAAGCAGGCTTGGCTACACGGACCACGGTCCCATTCACGTAAAGATAGTAGCGAACCTTGCCCTGAAAATACTGCGAAGTCTCATTAAGAGGGGAGTGGTGCCTAATGTGGTTAAGGACTATGGGATGGCAAATAATGACGCGGAGGTTGTCGTTGTGCTGGGCGCCATTTTCCATGATTTGGGTATGGCGGTTATTAGGAAGGACCATGAATTCTACAGTGCAATGTTCGCTATGACCGTTCTGGATGAAGTGCTTGGTGACACATACACCCCAGAAGAGGCAACCATAGTTACATCTGAGGTGCTCCATGCCATAGTAACCCATGAGGAGCCTCAGAAGCCCCTGACCGTCGAGGCGGGAGTGGTCAAGATAGCGGATGCATTGGACATGGAAAAGGGAAGGGCACGGATTCCATTTGAAGCTGGAAGTGTTGACATCCACTCTGTATCAGCCCTTTCCATCGAGAGGGTGGCTGTGCTTGAAGGAATTGAAAAGCCCGTAGAGGTTAGGATTCTGATGACCAACCCGGCAGGCATCTTCCAGATAGATCAGCTCCTCAAGCCCAGGATAATGAATTCTGGACTCCAGAATTATTTCCATGTGGTTGGCGAAGTAGTGGAAACGGACAAAGGCAAATACCTTGAAAGGTTCGAATTTTGAAAAAAGAATAATGATTCCTGATCAAGGTTAGGGTTAGTCTCAAGTTTTTGCCTGAGCTTGGACTTGGGCTGTAGCCATGTTCTCCTTCTCTTTAAGCTCTTTCTTCAGGACTTTCCCTATCTTGTTCTTTGGCAGTTCGTTTACAAACTCAATTGCCCTGGGCACTTTGTATTCAGCGAGGTTATCACTGCACCAATGGAGAATGTCGTCCTGGCATGTGGGTTTGTAACCCTCCTTCAGAACCACATAGGCTTTTACTATCTGGTATTTTTCGGGCGTGTCGACACCAATGACGGCTACTTCGTAGACAGAAGGATGAGAGCTGATAACCTGCTCGATTTCCTTCGGGTATACCTGATAGCTCTTGTACTTTATTATATCCTTAATGCGCTCGACGAAGTGGAGGTAACCATCATTGTCCATGTAGGCGGCGTCACCGGTCCTGAGCCATTTAAAGCCCCCTATGTAGCTGAAGTATTTTGCTGTCTTTTCCTCGTCATTCCAAACTTTCATCATGACTTGAGGGCCGTTCACAACCATCTCACCCGGCTCCCCGAAAGGCATAAATTCATCCCTATCAGGGTCTGCAATTGCCACCATGGTGCTAGGCATTGGTATTCCTATGGTACCTTCTCTCACCTCGCCTCCCACGGGCGGTCCGGTGACCCCACTACTGGCCTCGGTAAGCCCATAGCCCTCTACGAGTTTGGCTCCAGTTAACTGCATGAACTCATCAGCAATGTTCTTAGGGATTTTGTCGGAACCACAGGGGCATAGCTTCAAGGAAGTAAGTTTGTGCTTGCCGCTCTTAATGTTCTTCAGCATGATGCTGTAGGAGGCTGGAATGCCGAAGAAGAGACCGATCTTATACTTATCTATGAGTTTCATCAGTTCCTCGATTTTTGGATTTGGCAATACAATAAGGGTTTTCCCCAACGAAAATCCGCCAGTCATTATTGTCGCCTGACCGTATACGTGGAAAAACGGCAGGAAGGCAAGGAGATAATTCGTGTACTCACTCTCGAAAAGATCACCTGCATAGGCCATCACCTGATGCATGCTGGCTACAATGTTATAGTGGCTGAGGGTAATCCCCTTTGGCAAACCAGTTGTACCTGATGTATACAATATGGTGGCGGGGTCGGCATTGGGGTTGATTTCTGGCTTAGGGTAATCGGTGGAATTTCGCTTCATGAATTCCTCAAAATAATGGACAGGTGCATCAGCGGGGATGTTGGCCTTGGGGATCTTGCCCATCATGTTGCCAAGAGTTCTCTTTACTGATGAGAGAAAATAGGTCATGTTGGCCAAAACAACATTGTTAATCTTTAGTTCATCGAGGAGTGGTTTTGTTTTGGGATACATTAGATCCAGCATAACAATGCACTCCGCCCTAGAGTTGCTTAGCTGTTGCCTAACCTCCCTTGGTGTGAAAAGGAAACTCACCGCGGTCGGTATCGCACCAAGCTTCAAAATGGCATAGTAACAGATTGGGAATTGAGGGCAGTTAGGAAGATATATTGCAACAACCGACCCCTTTTTTATGCCAATCGAGTTGAAAGCTGATGCTGCTTTCTCAATGTACTGACCGAGCTCGGTATAGGATATGTTTGTACCCATGTATATCATAGCTGTTTTATTGCCATATTTGACAATGGAGTTGTCGATGAGCTTGAAGAGGGGTATGCTTGGAACAGTTACATCGTGAGGGATATTATTTGGGTAAAATTTCAGCCAAGGTTTTTCGATATAGTTCATTTTTTCACCGAGCGCTTCTGTTATTTTACAATTAGAAGTATGCTTTTCATATATATTAATTAGGTTGACGAAACATTTTCATAATATTATAAATGTTTAATTGTTTTATAGAAAAACAGTTTATTTACAAAAAAAATAAAATGATAAGAAATGAAAAGTGATGCCTTAAATCATGATGAGCTTATCTTTAAAAAAAAACATGGAATGTATGGCTTCTTTTATTACTAGTGGGCGGGCTTTCACTGCTTCTCAGGATTGTTATGCTCTTGAATGAGTTCCTTTGCCCGGTCCATACGGACCTTGTTTTCCTTTGCCATAATTTCTGCCACTTCATCCACCATATTGCCCGAAGCTCCAGCCATTATTGCCACATTCCTTGCGTGGAGAGACATATGGCCCCTCTGGATTCCCTCGTCCGCCAAAGCCCTCAGGGCAGCAAGATTCTGGGCCAATCCCACGGCAGCAATTACTTCTCCCAGCTCCCTTGCAGATTTAGCCCCAATTATTTTTAGGGCTATTCTTGCAATTGGATGTACTTTTGTGAGGCCACCTATTGTTCCGACTGCCATTGGCATCTCTATGGAGCCAACCAGATCTCCCTCGGAATTCTTCTCCCATGATGAGAGGGAGGAGTAGGATCCATTCCTACTTGCATAGGCATGTGCTCCCGCTTCCACTGCCCTGTGGTCGTTACACGTGGCAGTGACAACTGCGATTACACCGTTGAGGATGCCCTTGTTGTGGGTGGCTGCCCTGTAGGGATCTGCGGCAGCAAAAGCGCTTGCCTCGACTATATTGTCAACTATCAGCTCGCCGCCCACAGAGTTCTTGTCGATGATTACCCAAGCTCGGGCGAGCCTTTCGGTAGCCAAATTCGAGATGATCCTTAGTATTACCCTCCCCTTTGTGATCCTTGCAATCTCAGGCGCAACTGCTTCCACCATAGTATTCACGGCATTGGCCCCCATGGCATCCCGACAGTCCACAAGGAGCTCAACCACGAGCATCTTCCCTCTTTTCGTTTCAATAATTCTGACTCGGAGATCCTTTGCCCCTCCTCCTGCAGAGACAAGCAATGGATCGAATTCATTAGCCCTCTTCAGCAGGGCAGCCTTCAATTGAAGTATGGCATTCATTGCAAGAAGGGGATCTTTAACATTGACGCATTGGATCTGCCCAATCATGATAGGTTCGGTGCTGCTGGTGTGGAAGCCTCCCTTTAGCCGCGCCATCTTCGCCGCATGGCTTGCTGCAGCGATAACAGATGCCTCCTCAATCGCCATAGGAATAAGGTAGTCCTTGCCATTTATCTTGAAATTTGTGGCTATGCCGAGTGGAAGCGGTAGAACGCCAATAACGTTTTCAATCATCCTGTCAGCCTTATCTGGAGCAAGTGAATCGGAAGGGGAGGAGAGTAGCCATTCTTCTTCATCGGTGAGTTCGGAGAAGTCCTTGACGATCTTGCGCCTTTCATTAATCCCCAGCTTATAGAAACCTGATATTTCAGAACTCTTCAAATTGCCACCATCCTTTGTAGCATTGCAATATCCCATTTGAGTAATCTTTTATTTAGGTTATCGCAAATCAGTGCGATGCTTCAGACAGGGAGTCAATTAAAGAAAAAAAATAAACGAGTACCCTCTGGTGTAGGGGCTAATTACTATTTTTCAAAATTATACCAAATTATATCCATAATCCTGTACCAAAAAACGGAGGGGGACGACAGTTATTTAGCGCTTTACTTTTCCCCTTGAAGCTGAGGCGATAATGCCAATAGCACAGAGGAAGGCAAAAACGACGAACATTATCCTAAGGCTCGCAAGGAAAGCCGGGTAGTAGGTGGGGGTTATTTCAATTCGTCCGATATAAAGGGCGAATACCAGCATTGCGAATCCCATACTAAGGGTCATGCCAGCCTGGCGCATGGTTGAAAGCGTCCCAGCTGCAACCCCAAGGAATTTTTTCTCAACCGAACTCATTATAGCGTTGGTGTTTGGCGTAACGAAGAGGGCAAATCCCAACCCCAGAAGTGAGAGGTTCGCAGCAATGATTGCTTCGGAAGTTCCTTCCCCGATCGTTGTAAGGAGAGCCAGACCAAGGGTTGTTATCGCCATCCCTGCCGTTGAGAGTATTCGGGGTTCCATTCTATCCGATAATCTGCCAGTAAAAGGAGAAAGAAATGCTTGGACTAAGGGGCTGCAAAGCATGATAAGACCGGCATTCCATGGATCAAGGCCACGAATGTACTGCAGGTAGAGGCTGATGAGGAATGTAACGGCAAATGTTGACGAGTAATTGATGAGGGCAGCCAGGTTTGAAAGGGCGAACACCCTGTTCCCTTTGAATAGCTTAAGATTAAGCACGGGATCCGTCGCCGAAGATTCATACCTGATGAAGGCAAAAAGTCCAATGAAACCAGCAAGGACAAGCCCAATCCCCTCTGTAGATGGTAGGATGGAGACGCCATAAGTGATGGCAATCAGAGTGAAGCCATATATTGCCGAACCTAGGTAATCCACCCTTTCCCCCTTTGCATCGCACCATTCAACCCGCAGATAATTGTATATGAGGAAGAGGGCGGCTAGGCCCAGTGGGACATTGACAAGGAAAATTATTCGCCATCCCAAATACTGAGTGATGATACCTCCAAGAGTAGGTCCAATCGACAGGCCCACATAGATTGATGCGGAATTCAAGCCAAGGGCTTTTCCCCGCTCCCCAAGCGGGAAGATACAGGTCAGTATGGCAATTGAGGTGCTTGCAATCATAGCACCACCGATGCCTTGAATGAGCCTGAATAGGATGAGCATAAGTGGGGATATGGAGAGGCTCATTGCTAGGGATGAGACAATGAAGATGGAAATTCCGAGGCTGAATATCCTCTTTCTGCCATAGATATCTGCAATCCTTCCAAATATGATAAGGAATGTGGCAGAGGAAAGGAGATAGGCGGTAGTAACCCAGTTAAGAGAGATGGCATCCATTGAGAACTCTTTCCCTATGGTCGGGAGAGCAATATTAACCGATGAGACATCGAATGGTGTGAGGAATCCTGCCAGGGTGGTAATGAATAGTGCTACTTTTTTGGAAACGGATTGCAATTTTAACCATCTTTTTCTGTTATTTCAGGACGGTGATTAATATCATTTCCATAACCTACACTCACGTTATTGAGCCAAGGTTTCCTTTTCTAAATTCTGGAAAGTTAGCCTCCAATTCTTCCAGTAATGTATAAAATGCGGCTTGCCAGTGAGGCGATGGCAAATAACAGTAAAAGTAGATCGAAAAAAGCAACACTGGCTGGAAATACTAATGTCGCTAAAATTGAAGCATAAAGAAAGCTGCCGAAATACTTCCCTATTGGATCATAAATATTTGCTCTATTCTTTCCCGTGAATAGAAATTGGGAAAAGCACAGGGCTATGAGGAGGGGGATCCAAAAAGAGTGCGTCTGTTTTATAGCAAAGGTAAGGAAAATGCCCATTATAAGAATGAAGTCGGCACTAGCATCAAAGTATGCACCATGCTTTGAATCGCTTCCCAGCCGCCTTGCTATATGGCCGTCAGCCAAATCCGTTGCCACAAGAAAGGCGAATAGCACGGTTGCGGAGAGGTTACTGTCAGAATATATCAAGTAAGCCAAAAGGGGCAGGAGCACAACTCGAAGGGAAGTTATCAACCAAGGTATGCTGGAGCGGTTAGCGACCATCTGGAGGACCTTTTCTTTCTTTAATGCAAGCAAAAGCATGCCATTGCTATATAATTTGGCTTTTTCCCCTCTAAGGATGTCGGCAACAGGCAAAGAAATCATATGGTAAAAAAATCTCTTTAATAAGGCTTCAGGGTTCACATTACAACAAGGTGCTCATTACGGTCCTCCCATGTGTTGTCCTTGCACTTCTGGCATTTGTGTGTGTGATGGTTATTGGCTTGTTGATCTTAGGAGCCTTTAGAGTAAAACTAAGCCGAAAGATCAGCTTTGAGGGCATCGAAGATCCAGAGATGGTCAAGGCCTACGACAGGATGAGCAGAATGCCCCAGTTTGCACTGATCAGGAGAATGTTTGCAAATGAGCTGAAAAGGCACAAGCCCCTGGGAAAAATAGTGGACGTCGGATGCGGTCCTGGCTATCTTTTAAGGGTTATCGCACAAAAAGTACCTGATGCAGATCTTGTGGGGGTCGACATATCAGACGAGATGCTTGCAACAGCATCACAGAATATATCCGCCTGGGGATTTGGCTCAAGGGCAGAATTCCACAGGGGGGAAGCGCAAAAGATACCCTTCAGTGAGGGCTCGATAGACAACATCATCAGCACGTTATCCCTTCACCACTGGAGCAGCCCTAGAGATGCATTCATTGAATTTTATAGGGTCCTGAAGCCAGGGGGACAGTTTCTGCTGATGGATATGAGAAGAGATCCCCGCCGAATCTTCTACTGGTTGGTATTCTTCGCAACAAAAGTCGCGCCTACATTTCTTGGTACAGGAGCCTTACGCAGAGTAAATGAACCCCTTGGCTCCCTACTTGCAAGCTATACTCCACCGGAGATAGGACAGATGCTTTCGGGTTTGCCATTTTCGAGCGTTTCGATCAGGGGAGGCA
>JAJRAB010000037.1 GCA_028683025.1 Candidatus Methanomethylicus sp.
GTGAAGCGTATGAACACCTGAGACGTTAACAAAATGAGGTGTCTTTCCGCTGCATCCGATTCCTGAGACAATTACAATTCTTTTCTTATCAATTTGGAGTTCTGCTAAAGCCTGTTTTAAGGCTGTAAGTATGCCGAAATTGCCACAGCCGGGACACCAATCGGTCCAGACATTAGATGCAAATTCCATGGCCATTTTATTCGCCTCCAGTTAATACCACTCGGCTTTCTCCCCGACCAACCCTCTTATATGCCCCGACAATCTCATCTTGGGAGATTAGCCTGCCGTTGTACTTTACAACTCTTTTTGTTACCCTTGTCTGGCATTTTGCCTCAACAAGATCTGCCAAAAGACCAACATAATTGGCCTCTATGGCTATGATGGACTCCGCTCTTCTTAAGAAAGCCATTACATATTCCGATGGAAAAGGTTCCATCATCCTTATCTGGAGCATTGCAACCCTCCTGCCCATATCATTTAGCTCGCCAAGGGCATCAACTGCAGCCCCCTTAGAAACTCCCCAAGTAATTATAAGATCTTCATAATCATCTGGTCCAAAAAGGATTGCTTTGTCATAATCTGGGGAGTTGGCAATTATTTTCTGACTCTTTGCCATCCTTTTTTCGTACATGGCATCTCTGATGACAGGATCTTCAATAATGTGACCAAATTCGTCATGCTCATCACCCGTATACCACATTGGCAAGTTGCCAAGAAAAGCCCTTGCAGAAATCCCATCGTCTGTGAATTTGAATCGTTTATAGTCTTTTTCTGCTGAACTGCCTGCAAGCTTTCCACGATTTATTCCAACATCAAAATCAACTGAGGTCAAAGTAATGCAGTTGGCAAGCCCCTTATCCAGAAGATGGATCACTGGAAGTTGATATTCTTCGGCATAATTAAGGCATTTAGCAGCATCAGCAGTTGCCTGGGCATGATCACCTGAAGCTAGAATTAGTCTGGCAAATTCACCATGGCCAGCAAATATGGAGAATAAAAGATCAGACTGACTGTGCCTAGTAGGCAATCCTGTCGATGGTCCTCCCCGCTGGTACATAGTAATTACTACTGGAACTTCATTGTTGCCTGCCCAACCAAGGCCTTCAACCATTAATGAAAATCCAGGTCCGCTGGTAGAAGTGGCTGATCTTACGCCTGCAAGTGCTCCTCCAATCGCCATTGCGATTGCGGCGATCTCATCTTCGGTTTGGACCACAACTGGCGAACCAAGAACATTTCCCTCCTTATCTTTGATCTCATTATTCTGTTCAAGAGTAAATGACTCATCTGCTGCTGGTGTTATGGGGTAATAGGTCTGGAGCCTGAGACCTCCGAGTATCTTGCCGATGGCAACAGAATCGTTCCCCGCTACCAAGAGCTTTGGGGCTTTTTCAGCACGCTTTGTAATTGCTTTTCCTGGAACATAGGTCTTTAAAGAATAATAGACCGATTCCACTGCTTTGGCATTAAGGTCAAGAACTTCCCTTTTTTCCTTGAACTGGAATTCGACAGCCTCTTTTGTTGCTTCTTCAGTGATCCCCATGAGACTGAGCACTGCTGAAGTGACGGCAGTGTTCATTGCTCTTTCAATAAGGGGATTTGGCGATTTCAAAAGTTCGACCAATATTTTTGAAAAAGGCAGAGTGATTACATTCATGCCTTGGGATTTCATCCACTGATCCAATGCCTCAACCGTTTCGCCTATCCTGTTATCTTCCAAAAATTTCCCAATCCTCGCGCTTTTTACTCCATACATTGATGGTATTTTTGTCAAAAGCTTACCAGACAATGCTGAATCATGAACAACGAATCCTCCTATCATTACCTCGTGGTAATGGGTGGCTAGGGTTTCCACATCCAATGCACCTAGAATGTCCACTGGATACTTTATACTGCTTATAGTTTTGTCAGATGCCCTGATGTGCGCGTAACTATGCTTTCCCTTTATATTGGAATGATATTCCCTGTCAGCAAAGACTTCCAGACCGCATATGGCCAATGACCGTACAGCCAGTAGACCTGCGGTCTCAATTCCTCCACCTTGGGGTCCACCTATGAGAATGTTCAGATCCACGCTTAATCACCTGATTTGATGTACTCGTGCGCATCATAGTCCATGTGGGCCTCGCAATAAATGGCGTGCTTCTTGTGCTTCCCAATCTCAGATTTGTGGATTGTGGTCCTGCAGTCCGTACACCAAAGAAACTCTGCATCAATTTTATTCCATTCAAAATCATTGCAGGATTTATTGTCCCTATCAAAAGCGTTGGGTTTCTTGTTGCAATCGCCAATATACACGAAGAAGACATCTGGTCTCCACCATCTACACTCTTTGCACGATGGCATAAAAATTACACAATATTTTCTTTGTATCGGGCTCATTTAATTTTTTTTACCAGTCAGTAGTTCCTTTTCCTCACCCTCAGAATGCTAGATTAGATCAAAAAAGCTTAAACAAGCTATTACTAGAGAAATATCACCTAATGGTGATGATTTTATGATCGGTTTCATAGGTCTTGGCATTATGGGATTGCCCATGGCTAAA
>JAJRAB010000083.1 GCA_028683025.1 Candidatus Methanomethylicus sp.
GCAGCAATCGAAGTGCCTGCAATGGAACTGCACAAAGGAAGAAGCACTTCTGAAGCTCCCTTGGAAAATACCACAAAGTTATCCTTTGAAGTATCCTTGTAAATGGAAGTCATTCGCTTGAGCTTGGAATCAAAGGAATAGCTCCATATTCTCTGGAACCTTGATTCATAAGCTTCTTTGCTCAAGCCTGACTTGGAAAACAAGAAGAGCAACGATCCATCTGTGGCGTCTCCGGTCACAGCATAAGATGACGATCCGAAATCCCTAGCCGGGTTCAAAGAGATTCGCGATTCGTTGTTGAGCATACCTGAGACTAGTATGATTTCAGAGGTCGATGAGGGATCAATGGTGGCTTGGGGAAGTATTTCAATGCCCTCGTCACGGTTGATGGAATCAGTCAGATTCGATGTGGGCTTTACTTCAACTATTTTTCCATCTGGCTGAAATCCAACACCTGTTACTCCATAAAGTCGGTCAATGCCATTGGTTGAGGGAGAACATATCCATTTCACAGTCATCTCGTTTTTAGTTATTGTGCCAGTCTTATCGGAGCAAAGGACGGATATTCGGCCAAGGCTCTCGATGGCGTTTAAATTTCGGATTATTACCTGGAAGCGGGTCATCGCCAAGACACCTGTAATCAAAATGAGGGTAATAAGGAGCGGAATATTGATTGGCATTATGCTCATGCCTGTCGTGAGGCTTTTGGCAATAGTTCTTGACATAAGTATAACATTCAAGCCACCCTGGGAAAAGAGAGAACCATCGAAGTAGAGCACTGATAGATTATATGCAAGGGAGGCTGCAATGTAGATCAAAACCCCAAGAGCCAGTACTTTTGCCAGGCTGTTGATCTTTCGGCGGAGCGGTATGTCTCCGGTATTCAACTCCTCAAGGCTTGTGGATAGTCTGCCTATTTGGGTGTGGCTTCCTGTTTCTGTTACTAAAGCCTGGCCAGAGCCACCAGCCACAAAAGTGCCTAGAAAAACCATATTTCTCCTATTGTATATGGGGCACTTTTCGGTAGGCAGAGGATCGATATTCTTCTCCACTTCCAGAGACTCACCTGTCAGAGTCGCTTCGTTCATGCGAAGGTTTGAGGACACGACAATCCTTGCATCAGCGCTTATCTGATCCCCCTCATAAAAAATCAGGAGATCTCCAGGAACGACTTCTTCCGATTGAATTTCGATTAGCCCTCCTTCTCGCATCACTTTGCTTTTAGGAGCAAGGAGGCGTTGGAGAGCTGTAAGTTTCATTTGAGCCCGTGCCTGCTGTATAATTGAGATGAGGGCATTGACGGCAATAACGCCAAGCCAAAGCAAGACTTGGAATCTGAATTCCGGAAGCAGGAAGACGGCCAACAACCCCAATGCGGCGCTTATGATTAAGTATATTGAGATGAGCCAATTCAGAAAGGGGGAAATGTATGTTCTAAACCGGCTCGACTTTACCTTTGGTACGCTATTGGGACCAAACCTGAGAAGCCTTTCTTTGGCAACTGCACTGGTTAGCCCAAGGGCAGCGTCTGTTTGGAGCCTATTCTCAAGTTGGTCTAGGGGAAGCGAATAATCTTCGATCTCTTCAAGCAGTGGCCCCATCTTACTATTCAATAAAACACAGCATCTCCTTAGTTATTGTTTCATTGGGTGTAGTGATTTAAAACATTACGCTATGGAAAAATTTGTAATGGCACAACAGCAAGTGATTTTTACTGGTGCATTTCGAGCCCAAAAATTCATTATCCTGAAGAGTTATTCCTGCGAAAGCCAGTTTATCTCATGGTGTACAATGATAAATAGTAGTGGGGCTGGAGGGACTTGAACCCTCGACATGCGGGTTTCCCCGCTCTAGCCGCTCCAGAAGACAATCATCCCCTGGAAGGGTCACATATGTCCACTAGAGACCTCTGGAGCCCTTAACGAGGTGTTGGAAATCCAGCACCTTGCCGTCATACCGTGCTAGACCACAGCCCCACTAACCACAAAAGGGTATCAGGGAATTATTTAAATTTAATTTAAATGACTTGTTGAAAGATCATTTTTTTATATTTTCAAACTCCTCTTATCAAATGAGAATGACAAAATGGGCAACAGATGCCTTCTCTGAAGGTGCTAACTATTGGTTTTTCTATGGACGCTTCGGGATAATGTAAGCAAGGAAAAATGTTTTTACCTTCAATTTTTCATTGAGGAAAACAGGTATTCCATAGATCGTGGAATGGCTACGGAGATACTTTCCCAGTATGAATACAGGCAAATTGACCTTGCCGATGCTAAGGTTATTGACAATGAGGGCATGCCAGTGGAAGAAGTTGTTGAAGTGCAGGGAGGGAGTCCAATACTTGTGGAATATCTGGTTAGACCTGGCGAGGTTGAATTCAAATTGAGGCTCGACCTTAAAGGTCCAGATATCGATGTTTCTGGCGACTTTATTAAAGTATTTCAGAAAGCCTGCAATTTGGAGCCCACAAATATAAATGATGTCAAGTATGGGCGAGTAAGGACAAAATATTTCCGCATAACGCCCAGGAAGTCAGCGTGCTTAAAATTTGATTAAAAAATTTTGCCTAATCAAAAAACAGAATGTAATTTATAATCGCGCATTATGGTATAAAAAAACCCAATATATGTAATAATAAATCTTAATAACGCTATTATGCATATTATTATTGGGTTTAAGTATCTGCCTATTCGGTGATAGGCAGAAAAGAGGGTGGGTAAAATGGTTTTCATGTGGATACTTAGTGATTTGAAGACAGGAGAAAAGGAATGCTATTTGCAATTCTTTCCCCAGGATAAGAGGTACCCAATTGACAAGGCCATGGCAACTGAAATTTTGTCAGGTTATGAATACGGCCAAGTAACTATGCCAGAGACGGAAATGGGCGAGGATGCGATTGACAGCACCCATAAAATGGTTGTATATGAAATAAGAGGGGATCCTCCTCTGCTAATCCATGAGATGCTATCGCCGGGTGAGTTCACCTATAAAATGAGATTTTCATTTTCGGGGGAGGATGTTGCAGTCAGCAGCGACTTTCTCTATATTTTCCAGAGCGCATGTAACCTGGAACCAATAGATCCCGAGGGTCATAAATATGGAAGGGGAAAGAGGCAGTATTTCAAGATACAGCCGAAGAAAATGCCATATATACGCTTGGAATGAGAGCCAATAAATTACGAATGAAGTTTAAGAAGCATAGATTGAAGCCTCAGGCGGGATTTGAACCCGCGACCACCGCCTATTTGGGATTTTCTTACCAAGGCGGTGCTCTACCAGGCTGAGCCACTGAGGCTTGTGGTATCCTTACCACTAGAGTGGGTTAATTAATTTTACCCCGATACAGAGCCTTATTTACACTCCTGGACTGTAAAACCGCTTATCTTGTGCTCCCAAAGTTGCTTTGAAATTCCCGCATCCGATCAGCCATCTCGCGTAGGCGCTTATTTACGAGATAGTTGACAGTATCCTTTTCCCATGTCCCATCGGGAAGCAACTTTCCAGCAGGTACACCTGTCAAAATTTCTATGCCCTCATCAATTGTTTTGACTGGGTAGATATGGAATTTGCCCTCCTTTGCTGCCTTGAGAATTTCCTCCTTGAGCATGAGATTCTGGACGTTGCTTTCAGGGATGACTGCCCCATTTTTGCCATTTAGTCCCTTTAACTTGCATATCTCAAAGAACCCCTCAAGCTTTTCGTTCACTCCCCCGATTGCCTGGACTTCACCCCTCTGGTTTACAGATCCAGTTACGGCCAAGCATTGGTTTATGGGCATTCCTGAGAGTGCTGAGAGAATTGCATATAGTTCTGTACTTGATGCGCTATCACCCTCCACACCCTCATAGCTCTGTTCGAAGACAAGTCTGGCAGAAATGCTCAAGGGTTTATCATGCGCATATTTATTTGCAAGGTAGCCGCTTAAAATTAGAACGCCTTTTGTATGGATCGGTCCACCCATGCTAGCCTCCCGCTCAATGTCGACGATTCCCTCACGCCCGAGTCCGATGCTAGCGGTTACTCTCGATGGCCTACCGAATTCAATGTCTCCAAGACCGATAACTGAAAGGCCATTAACCTGACCAACTGCTTCTCCATCGGTTGCGATGAGATAAACATCCTTCACCATCAATTCTTTGATTTTATCCTGGATCAGATTGGATCGATAAATTTTTGCTTCAAGAGCTTGGTTTATGTGGCTTGATGTCACGTAAGTTGAGCCGTCCTGGTTT
>JAJRAB010000092.1 GCA_028683025.1 Candidatus Methanomethylicus sp.
ATTTACCTTCCTTTATCGTGATGGCTTAGCCGCAGAGGTAATGTCAGGCAACATAATGTATACACAACCCAATTGCGGAGGCACTCCTCACTTAACAGGTGGCCAGGCTTACTCATTGGACCTCCACGTTACAGCGGTTCAGATGAGTTTAACGGAAACAAAATTCTACGTGTCGCCATACCCACCGCAAACAATGTATTGGTACAGCAAGCGCAATGGCCCACCTGACTATAGTTGTGAGAATTATCCTATCGGAGCGCAGGATCCTCTTCGTGCCCTAAACGAGTTTTCTCTCCCATTTAGTTATCCTGTTGCAATGCCAATAAGTTTTGAATGAACATAGCGGTTGGATATAGGCGAGGCTTTATGTACATAGCTATGATGTAGCCCTATCACCTCCGGGGCTGATGTTATTGACTGTAACAATTTCCTTCCCAAGGAATATGCTCCGGAGGTATCTTTTTTACGAATTGACCCACCATCTGATATTTCATATGATTCTGTATGAGAAAGGAAAACCCTGAGTTCTACCTGAGGATAGGTCTTGAATATCTGCAGGATGAAAAGCATGAAGGTGCCATAAGCTTTCTCAACAGTGCGATTCGGGTCGATCCCAACCTTGCAGAAGCCTACCAGTTCAGGGGTATTGCAAACTTTGCCCTGGGAAACTATCAGGCGGCTCTTGATGATTACAATACCGCCCTTTCTCTGGACCCCAACCTTGAAATGGTCTATGTCTTCCGTGCCCTGTACTTCATAGAGATAAAACTCTACCATGTGGCAATAGAAGAACTCTCATCTGCAATTAACCTGAACAAGCACTGTGCCGAAGCCTACTTCTTCCGGGGTGGCTGCAAGGGTATGGTGAATGATCTCAAAGGGGGAACGTTCGATATCATGGCCGCTGCTCAATGAGGAATGAGAGAAGCTCAGAAAATACTGAACGAGAAGGGGATAGTGTGGTGATGCTATTGTCAGATGTTGATATGACCTGTATAATTGATATAAAGGTGATGCAATGGGAAGGCCCCGAGCATACAGCGATAAGACTGCTAAAGAATTATACAGGCAGACACTTCTTGTTCTATTCAAATTCATCGTCTTTACCCTTGCAATCCTGGACTGGCTAAAAGCGTTCCTAAAAAAGTGGCTCAGGATCCCATGATGTATCAATGTTGAGCTGGCATGGACAAAATCAATTACCCGGTAACATAAAAGCCCGGCATATCCCGGGTTTTTTCATAAACGGTAACATTATGTTTCTGCAGCCTTCATAAAAATTGCCCTTCGGCGTAGACCATGCACATAATGGCACAACAATAGTGTAAAAAGATTAAGATGCGAGGTAGGGCTGCCGATAGACTAACCAAGCCCATATCACAACCGGGTGTTGCCCATCAACATCTTTGGTCAGGTAAAAAATTGCAATGCCCGGGGGCTTCTTCATCGATTAAGCCATAACTGAAAATTGCCGACTATATTGGCACGGGCCTTGAGGACATGCTGATTCCTACCGTAGCGTACCCCTCGGAAAGTCAGCACCCTTGGGGCCCGTTATTTTACCATCAAACATTGAGCCCTTTCTATCGTATTTCCCCATGGTGTTATCAGCGTCTCCCAACCGGCAAATCAAAGCGTAGAGGAGTTACTGTGCTGCTGGTAATTATCTTCAGGATAGGCTGGCATCGAAAACTCCATCTCACGAGACATGGGGGATTCACAAGAAAGGCCCTCCGTGGGATCCGGAGGGCCCTGGTTCGCATATCTTAGGCTCTGGTAATGTTACAGTTTCATACGTCTATTCAGAACAGACTCCTCAAGAGGAATACCCGTTCCGAATCCTTGCTGCACCAACCTTTATTGTGTCTGTGGTCACCGTGTCCTCCCGCAGGATATTGAAGGTTTGACGTCCACTGCCTTGTACCTAAGAACAAGGTCTACTGGCCTGACTGAAGCATCCTCATGGTGGCTTGCCTCGTCTAGGTCGTTCATATGCGAACTAGTAATGAGTATAGCGTGGAAAATGACTCTGTCAAGAGAAATTGAGATGATTCCCGCAGGAACAGAGGGACCAGGGAGGCGCTGGAGAGGTCGACTGCACCATTGGATTTGCTTCTGTTCATCTCCGATGGGGCATTTAGGATAGCCGGGCAACGCCCACCACTAACAACAAAAGTTTATCACTCAATAACAGCCAATCATGTTCATCATGGCAATACCTAGTCAGCTCTATAATTATTCTTAGATATCATAAGTATAAATTAAGCTATTATCTGATATTTTTACGTCCCTTTTTTCTTCTATAATCTTAGCATGAACATACTGACAGATCATAGGAGGTTCACAATGAAGGGGAGATCTAAAGATCCAAATACAATTATGATCCCAACGAAAGTATCGCTTTTGATTTTAGTGAAAAACATCATTGCCAACTATCAGTCAAAACTCTTCCCCTTTGCCAGGGCATTCCTTGGGCTCTGTCTGTCAGGCTTGCTTCTTGTCTCCTGTGCATCAGGGGGCTCAGGGCCGAAAAGGGCTGGCAATATATGGTGGGCTGATTATACGCAAAATTCAAGAGGAGATTGTTCCATCGATGGTCAGAATATGGATAAGTACTGGTTTAATGACACGAAAAGCAAAACCTACGGTTATCAAATCCCTCATGGAGAGCATAATGTTGGAATCGGCA
>JAJRAB010000101.1 GCA_028683025.1 Candidatus Methanomethylicus sp.
CGGATGCGGCTGGATTGAACCCCGGTTCTCAAAACTACTTTGACGACCTTATCCAAATCCACAACGCAGGTGCAGAGGAATACAACATTACCTTATCATCAGACAATCCAAATGTCAAATTCTACACCCAAACTGGTCAATGGTTTACAAAGCCAGGCCTCTTTACTAGCTTAACCATAAACAACCTCGCACCAGGCAACAATCTGGTTCTTGGCCTTTATGTTGATGCAAGAAGCTATAACAATGGCGACACGATAACTGGGACAATTACTTTGTCTGCTGAAAACCTATTTTATGGCAGCCCATAAACCTTGAGGCGCCAATAAACATTTTTTTTATTTTTTGGTTATCTGTAAAGACGAGAGTGGCACAATGGTAAATAATAAGGAAAGCGCGGCTTGCCTACTTGTAGTAGTGGCAATAATAGCTATCGCACTATTTGTGCCTCAAGCAAGAGTGATATCTTACGTAACCTCAAGCTCAATGGAACCCACAATGCATGTGGGGGATGTTTTTTTCATTACACCCAAAGCACTTTCTGGAACCCCCGCTATCAATGACATTATTGTGTTCCAGTATCCCTTGGGCAGTTCCCACTACCTGGTCCATAGAGTAGTGGGTTTAACCCCGACCGGCTTTATTACGCGGGGAGATAACAGCCCGTTCACAGATCAGCAGGGGGGATTCCCCCAGATCACGATGGATAGCCTTATGGGGAAAGTAGTAACCATCTCGGGCAGACCATTTACAATACCAATAGTTGGTCTTGGCATTAATTATATCTCCAAATTTGTCTCAAACAACTTTCTGTTAGTCATGTTTGGCGTAATTTCTGCCATTGGTATAGTTTTGTCCAAGGAAAGGCACAAGCTGAAAATTAAGAAGGTTAGGAGCTTTGGCATAAAAACGAAGTACGTCTACCTGCTGCTTTTAATTGTCATGCTAGCAGGGACAACTCTTATGACATTATACAAGACCGAGGATCTCAAGGTGAACTACCTTTCGACCCGTTATGTTACCAAGTTCACAGCTCCAAACAATGTATTTCCGGGTTCTGTGATGGACTATTCCATCGATATCGAGAATAATGGGCTTGTCCCAAACTATGTCACATTCAAGCCATCCTCGGGTAATATCCAATTGCAAGAACGGGCGATGACAATCTGGCCTGGCGAGATAAGGGATGTACAGATCAGCATCCAAACTAGCAAGGAAATTGGATGGCATGGTGAGGGCATTCAAGTTTCATATTATGTCCAACTCCTTCCCTCATCATGGATCGCACCACTGATTGCCCTTAGCCCTTACTCCATTACAGTATTGACTGATGCCATTGTGCTCGGCATTTTTTTAGCGATTTATAAAAAATTGGACGAGAAAAATGCGTTTATTGGATTAAAGCGGTTCCAGATCCTTTCCATTAGGAGAAGATTCAGGGGGATTTTTTCATGAGAATTAAATTTGTTATTTTTGCGTTCTTTGCAATAATTTTCCTGCTTTTAGCGTCAAATACTTTGGCTCCAAGCATTCATGTCCTCCAGGGCAGAACTGTTATTATAGGCATCGGTTCGCAGGATAGCTCCTTGAATGGGGCAGACTTGGATACAATCGACGAATATGGTCTGCTGGAGCTCCACTCTCTCCAAGCCACTGTGGGAAATGAGAAGGGAGAAGCGCCAATACTCCTGATAAGGAACAATTTCCCGGAGCGAATTGAAGTTGAGACATTGGTATCCAATTCTTACCTAAATGATCTCTCGATTGAAACACTAATTCTCATGCCAGGGGAGGAGGCTGTTTTGTTACTGAATTACGATACAGCCAGTGCCTCTGCTGGGATATTTTATCTTGGCCTTCTAATGGATGTTAACTCACAATATGCCCATGTTAGTCTTTACAGAGTGGTTCAACTTGAGGTTGGCTGACAGGGCATGACCGATATGGTTATAGTCATTGCCATCACCCTTTCTATTACCACCTTGCATAATGTTTTCCAGTAGTGAGCCTGATGGATCCATCAAATGGTGAATCACGCCCGAAACCTGCTGAGGAAGTACAGCGCAGAGTGACAAGCATCAATCCAAGCCCAAGCCTGCGCCTTGACAAAAGGTTCTCACGTATAGCCATCGCCTTTCTTCTATGCGCCTTAGTCCTGTCTGCCTACGTCACCTACTCAGTCCAGAGCGTTTCGGCTTATGAGATAAAATATGTCCCCTCGGCCGAATACAGGCATCAAAGCCAATACGACTATGCTGTTTATCTGTTGTCTAACACCATCTATTTCAACCGCACCATCCTGCAACCGGGCGAGTTCCCCTACGTGGACTTGGTCAACACGATCAATTTTACATTCCAATACGATTTCACTGGTGCACCAAGCGTCGCAAATAGTGCAAAGCTGACATATGCCATCAACTTCAGCCTCGAATCTTCAGATGGATGGAAGAGGGTTGAGGAGATAACCCCATCCACAGAATTGGTATTCACGTCCTCTGAAATCAGCTTATCCAAGGCTATGTCAGTCAACATCAGCCAATACCTTGAAATCATCCGGGCCATAGAGAAGGAGATAGGCGAAATAGGGGCAACCTACCAGCTCAAGATAACCCCCCAAATCCGAGTAGAGGCAACGGTTAATGGTTCCAAGATCAATGACACCTTCACCCCAGTGTTAAGCATGCTGCTAGGGTCCAAGAATGGCAACTTCATAGAGTTCAGTGGGCTTAGCCTGAAGGAGAACGGTTCAGTAGGGAGATATGAATATACCTCAAACGGGTGGGCTTTCTATGCCAAGAACCTTTCATTGGTAGCACCAGCATATCTTCTTGCCCTGACTGTTTATGCATCGACCAAATTACTCAGGACGGTTAAAGAGGACGAAGATGTCTGCGCCAAGATAATAAAGAAGTACCATTCCCTCATTATAGAGTCCAAGGACGAATTGCCAGCCAAATATGGAAAGACCATGATCAAGGTTGAGCGTTTGGAAGATCTTGTGAAAATCTCCGAGCTCAACTCCCAGCCAATAATCCATTACAAGGATGATGCTACTCATTATTTCCGGGTGCTTCTTGCAAATGACTCATCCTTTGAATATGCGCTAAATGCAAAAAAATCAGCTGACTTCATCTAATTTTTCTATATAAAACAAAAAATCTGCGCATTTCCAAAAATCATTTTATAGCATCTAAAGGTTCTCCGTTCAGACATGCCCTCAATAATCATTATTGTTTCAAATGAAACACTATTTTAATATAGGTTGTAAACCCCTTAAAACCCATAAGGGAATGCCAAGGACTCCTCCCATTGTGGCCGCCGTAGTAATGATGCCTGTCTGTTACTGCGGCAGCCTTCTCAATCAACGCGAGTCCCTTGGGTGAATGGCTCTTTTCCATTGATCAACAACCAGTGTTAATCCATTTTGGTTTGAATGGAAATCGGAATCGGGACAATTCTTTGCAAATAAATTTCTACAAAACAGTTGAGCCATTATCAATATGGCTTTCAGCATTTATGCCCTGGCACCCAACTCCTACACTATGGTTACCTT
>JAJRAB010000056.1 GCA_028683025.1 Candidatus Methanomethylicus sp.
TCCCTTTATGTACCCTTCCTTGATGAGCTTGTTAATCCTATCCCTCACAGCCACATTTGAAATGCCCACCTGAATAGCCAGATTCCTGTAGGAAGCTCGGCCATCTTTCCTCAAGGCATCAATAATTTTTGTATCCAGCTCATCTAGGACTCTCATTTTCTCACCTTAACAAATTGAAGCAAGTAATAGTCTTTAATCTCTTTTTTTTGAGTATAAATCCTTACTGGTAATTAGTAATGTGATTGTTATAATTATATTTGTCAATTATTTAATCTAAAAAAAGTGATAAATGAAAAAGTATTTTTTGTTTTTTGAAGAATTTTCTTCTATTTATAAGCTCTTCACCACAAAGCATTTTATATTCTTAAAAGTTATCCTAACGCACTTGGTGTTGACGATGACCAAATCTCCAAAGCCTGCTTATATACTTCCTTTTGATTCCCTCCGAAAGGATGATGTTGCGCTTGTAGGTGGAAAATGCGCCAACCTAGGCGAGCTAATGTCCTTCGGTATGCCTGTACCGCCCGGATTTGCCATAACTGCTGAGGGCTATAAGTTGCACCTTCAGAGGAATGGCATGCTCGAAAAAATTGAGGGCGTGCTAAACCAAATGGATGTGGCCAATACCCCATCACTAGAAAATGCATCGGCACAGATCAGGACTATAATAGAGGCATCGCCGCTTCCTAAGGAGCTCGAGATGGAGATTATAGGGGCTTACAGAGAGCTAGGCGAGAAACTCAATACCAAGGACCCCACAGTTGCAATCCGAAGTAGTGCGACAGCCGAGGATCTGCCTGGCGCCAGCTTTGCTGGCCAACAGGACACTTACCTATTCATCTCTGGTGAGAAGCCACTAATCAAGTATGTCATAAAATGCTTTTCCTCCCTGTTTACACCAAGGGCGATAGCCTATCGTAAGGAGAAGGGTTTTGATGACCGGAAAGTTTACCTCAGCGTAGCAGTCCAGAAGATGATAAACAGTAAAGCTGCCGGCGTAATTTTCACACTGGATCCAGCTACCGGAAACAGGGAAGTTGTTACCATAGAGAGCACCTGGGGCGTGGGTGAAACCATTGTCCAGGGAAGGGTGAGGCCGGATCAATATATTATTGACAAAAAGACAATGAGAATAGTTGAAAAGACCATATCAAAAAAGGAGATCATGTCCCTGAGAGCTCCATCCGAAGGTGGAGGAGGCTTTCTAAAGGAGATACCTGTTCCTGCCGACAAGAGCGAAGTTGCCTGCATAAGTGATGATCAGGTTCTCCTATTGGGGAAATACGCGATTGAAATAGAAGACCACTATAAACAACCCATGGACATTGAATGGGCTTTGGAAGATCAGAACAAAGAGCTATACATTGTCCAGGCAAGACCAGAGACAGTCTGGTCCCAGAAAGACACAAAAAAAGAAGTTGGACCTGCAATGAGCGGAATACAAAAAAGGCTATTAAGAGCCATCGCAGCCTCACCGGGACTGGTGGCTGGGAAGGCACACGTTATTCTTGATGCAAAGGGCATTGGCGAATTCCAAGCTGGAGAAATATTAATTACAGAGATGACATCGCCGGATTGGGCTCCAGCAATGAGAAAGGCCAAGGCAATTGTAACGAACAGCGGCGGAAAAACCTGCCATGCTGCCATAGTCAGCCGTGAATTGGGGATTCCATGCGTTGTAGGGGCAGGCAACGCCACTACGGTTATAAAAACCGGTCAGGTAATAACCGTTGATGCAACCCACGGCCTTGTATATGATGGCGATATCCTAGGACCGCAAGAGAAGGTCGAACCAGTGGCCCCCATGATTCCAAACATTGCCGGCATATATCCGGCCACGGGCACAAAGATCTACATGAACCTGGGCGAGCCGTCAATGATAGAAAAGTACAGGGATCTCCCCTTCGACGGCATTGGCCTCATGAGAGTGGAGTTCTTGATAGCTGACGTTATTGGGGAACACCCGCTTTACCTCATAGAAACCCATGAAGAGGAAAAATTCATTGACAAGCTTGCAACAGGCATTGCAAGGGTAGCAAGGGAGATCTCACCCAGAACCGTTGTCGTCAGATTCAGCGATTTCAAGACGAACGAGTACCGGCAATTGAAGGGCGGTGACAAATTCGAACCCCAGGAGGCAAACCCAATGATAGGGTGGAGGGGCGTTAGCAGGTATATCTCTCCAAAGTACACACCCGGATTTAGGCTGGAATGCAAAGCAATCAAGCGGGTGCGGGACGAATGGGGTCTAAAGAATGTATATGTGATGCTTCCTTTCGTCAGGACGACCTGGGAAGTTGAACGATGCCTTGTAATCATGAAGGAAGAAGGCCTGGAAAGAGATCGGGACTTCAAAGTCTGGCTGATGGCGGAGATTCCATCGATCATTTTCATGGCTGACGAATTCTCAAAACTCTGTGACGGATTCTCTATCGGAAGCAATGATCTGACCCAGCTTACCTTGGGAGTGGACCGTGATTCGCCCATTCTCCCTGAACAGGATCCCCGCTACTTCGATGAGCGCGACCCCGCTGTAATCAGGGCCATAACTCATTTGATAGAGGTAGCCCACAAGAAAGGCGTGACGGTGAGCATCTGCGGCCAGGGTCCGAGCGTTTATCCCGAGCTCAGTGAGATCCTTGTAAGAAGGGGAATCGACAGCATTAGCGCAAATCCCGACATGGTCATCTATACAAGGAAAGTCATAGCTGGCGTTGAGCGAAAGGTAATCATGGAGCGCATTGTAGCCCAGAGGGAGAATGGCAAGGACGAGTTCAATTTTTAATTTTTTTTTCCTTCCTCTCTATTCTCTCTTTTCTTTGAACCTTTCATCTTTTTTAAGACCAATGACCAAATCACAGTACCTTTTTATTACGCTGTAATACCTTGGCTTCAGCTCCTCCCCGCTGTTGATGACATCCCCTATGAGGATCAATTCAGACTTCGCTTTTTCAGCTGCCTGCAGTATCTCAAACAGTGCTAGACTCAAGTTGCGGATGCTCGGGAGCAGGGGACTGCATTCCACCCAGCTGTTGATGGGATCCACAACCGTCAGGGAGGGCGAGACCGCTGCAATCACAGGCGGAATCTGAGCAGGAGAAAGGAAGCTTCCTATCCATAGGCCATTGCAATCCCCCTCAAGCATCCCTTCATCCAGTCTTGGCAAGCCCTTGCTCATGTAGAGTGCTCTCCCGCCCCCCTTGATTTCCAGCAAACACGACCTGAGAGCAAGCCTCGTCCTTCCAGTTCCAGCTTCGCCGTATATCAGCAGAGTATTTGCCCCAACAGCAGCAATCTGGTCGTCATACCGGTCTATGCCAAGCCTCATTCTCAGACCCCGGCTGCCCCCCGATGTTCCTAATCTTCCAATTCTACATCAATCACACCCTGCTCGGAGAGGGCGACGTAAGTATTGCTCTTTGCATGCTTGGGCGAGTCTATCACGCTTATCCTGGTTTTCCCCTTGGATCTCTCAAGCCACAGACGGAAGGTGGATCCATGGGCAACAATATTGCCTCCTGCCGGCTTCATTGGCTTGACCCCAGGGATCACCTCTGGAACATCCAGGATCTGATTGGTAACAACTACTATGAGATCATTTAGCGTTGTTAACCTTTGGAGTTGGTGTATGAATGCATTGAGCCGCTGCTGCCTCCCCACCAGATTCTCCCTTCCTTGGTATTCATTACGGAAATGGGCAGTGAGCGAATCGACTATGAGAAGTTTTACCCCCCTTTGCTTGATGTATTCTTGTGCCCGGGCTAGCCCCTCAAATTGGTGATCTGAATTGATCGCCCTGAAGCTGAAGATGTTATCGAGTGCCCTATCGTCTTCCAGGCCGAGCCCCTTTGCCATCTGCCAAAGCCGTTCCGGTTTGAAGGTGTCTTCCGTATCGATGTA
>JAJRAB010000071.1 GCA_028683025.1 Candidatus Methanomethylicus sp.
TTGGGAAAAGATCAATCAATGCGTTGCTAGACGCAGCTCCTGAAGGAATATCAACGAAGATTAGAGAGTTGGCCTCTGGCACTGAAGGAGTGCTAAAGGTAGGCCAAATAAGAGTAAGGGAATCTGGCCCTAAAAATTTCATCGACATTACAGTATTTATTGATAAGGTTTCAAGGCTTGAAGTAGCCCACAAGGTAACTGATGAGCTTTCGAAGAAGATTGAGGCGGCATTACCCGGCTCAGACGTGGTTGTCCATGCTGAACCAATTTGCCCTGAGACAAATACGCTTGTTGAAAGGATAAGGGCTGAAGCATCGAATTATTCTGAGATTAAGAACATTCACAATATCCGAATTTTTGAGGCGAATCGTAAGAAAGTGGTCGATTTTCATATTGAGCTTGATGGAAACCTTTCACTTTCAGCTGCACATGAGTTAGCTACAGTTTTGGAATCAAAAGTGTACCAACTTGATCCGAGCATATCCAAAGTATATTCTCATTTTGAACCACTAGATAATAAAACTGATAACGGGACCATAGAGGACGAGAATGTTGAAATTACATCGGAACTGACCCATATAATTCGATCATTCCCTGAGATAAAATCGTTCAATGCCCTTGAAATCAAAAAGCTTGATGGTAAATATTCTGTAGGTGTCTGTTGCACCTTTGACAAACATTTCACAATAAATCAATCACATGAAATCGCAACAAGGCTTGAAGATGAAATAAAGGAAAAATGCAAAAAAATTGAAAGTGTCACTATTCATCAGGAGCCAGATTTGTAGCTATAACTTTCTGCTCATAAAAACTATGAACAGTAAAAATACTTGATCAATGCAACCATGGAATGCAAAACCTCTATTTTTTTTAGCGTCATTTACAAAGCTCCGTTGCTGTACCCTTGGTTTAGTAGCATCTTGAAATAACTTCATTAAAACAACGCCCCAAGCCAAGCCATAAATAGCGTGCGCCATTTATCAAAAACAAGTGTAGGCTATGCGTGATCCTCAACCACGCCGTGTGCTGGTAATTGCACTGGATTCAGCCGAACCAACCCTTATCGAAAAGTGGATGAATGACGGCACGTTGCCTCACCTCAAAAGCCTCCGTTCTAGAGGAGCCTATGGGAGGCTCAAATCCTCGGCTGAATGGTTGGGAGGCTCGCCGTGGCCTACATTCTATACAGGCACAAGCCCTGCAATGCATGGGCTTTATGAAATTAACCAATGGCATCCTAGGTTGATGAAGCATGTCCAAACCAGTAATGAATGGTTGCCGCTAACCCCTTTCTGGAGAAAATTCAGCGAAAATGGACCGAGAGTGATTTCCATCGACCTTCCCATGACCTACCCGGCCGAATGCATTAACGGAATAGAAATATGCGGTTGGATGACCCATGATTCCATAGGCAATATGGGCAGAACCGTTTCCTTCCCTCCCGGAGAGATCAGCCACTTCAAGGGTGATTTTAACCTTAAGCCAGTTCCGATAACTTTGGACAAATTCGGCATCCAAAGTGTGAGGTCCCTCTTGGGATTGCGCGATCAGCTTATCCTTGCAACGGAGAATTTAGCTGGCTTGGCAGAAAAGCTGATGGACTGTGAGAGGTGGGATCTTTTCATGGTATCCTTTGCTTCTCCTCACCGCGGAGGTCATAAACTCTGGGATTTTTCTGGGGCAATTGGAAGAGCAAGTGCAAGGGAAAGGAGGGAATTTTCTGAGGCTCTGCATGATGTATACATCGCGTGTGACAAAGGGGTTGGGCAATTGGTTGATCGTGCAGGCAATAATGCTGCTGCTCTCGTGTTTTCCCTGCACGGGATGCGTCCAAACAAAGATAGAGCTTACCTCATGCCAAAGATGCTGAATTCTATTCTGAAATCTAAAGTTAATCTCGCCTCACAATCGGCCAAAGATCATTCAATTATCGAATGGATAAAAGTTAATGGTGCACTTTGGCTTCCTCTGGCTTTTCCCACGTCCTCGTTTGCATACAAAGTGGCATTCAAAATATACCACACACTGAATGGCAGCAATGCTCAAACTACCTTCTCTTCCCCTGCATTCAGCATAGATTCGTGCCTTAATGGCCACATTCGCATAAACCTTCGTGGCAGGGAAAAGGATGGGACAGTAGAACCAGGTAAAGCATATGACCAACTATGTTCAGCCATAATTGAGGATCTAAAAACCTTTGTCGATGCCGACACGGGGAAACCGATTGTTGAACAGGCTGTACGAAGCGATCGGCTTTATGGATTAGGTCGCCGGATTGATTTCCTGCCTGACATTGTTGTAAAATGGGCGCCCACTCCAGCCATATATAACCGGAGAGTAATTTCTGATCGATATCCCTCAATCTCTATTGCCATGCCCCCGCGGCACCATAATGGGCGAAGCGGGAACCATAGCCCCCAAGGATTCTTGCTGGCTGTTGGCGAAAGAATTCAACCTACCTTGAACTTTGATGGTGGCGACATCCTTGACCTTACTCCGACAATCCTTGAACTGCTTGGCATTGAAAAACCAGTAGAAATGCAAGGCAAATCCCTCTTGTCTGGTAAGAACCGATAACCACCAGTTCCTATATGTGAATGAATTTAATGTTGAATCGCTATCAAGCTTAATATAGCTCCTGAGAAGACGGGATGCAGATAATAGGCATAAGAAAAGAAAAAAAATGCGGTTAAGATGTCCCAATATTCATTCATCAGCCCAAAGGGGAATCTGGAAAAGGTACGGAAGATGGCAAGACTAAAGCCACGGTTACACTATCTCGAAGTGCATGTGGCTGATCATTGCAACTTGAACTGCAAAGGATGCGGTCACTTCTCACCTATCGCGGATGTCTCATTTGCAGATTTGCTTAGCTATCAGCACGATTTGAAACAACTTCAAAGTTTTTTTTCCACGATTGGAAAAGTGCGACTAATGGGAGGAGAACCCTTGCTCCATCCCGAGATAGAGTCATTTGTTTCTGCAACAAGGGCAACATTCCCAAGAACCGATATCAGGATATGCACCAATGGGATCCTTTTGCCACTTATGCAGGAAAAGTTTTGGATTACTTGTAAAGCCTGCTCAGTGGGGATTGATATTACTGTTTACCCCCCCTTGAAAAAAGAAAAACATTCTCTTGTGCAGCTCGTGAAGAATAAAGGACTAAGAGTAAACCCTAGAACCATGGAGTCATTTCATGCCTTCTACAACTCCAAAGGCGATACTGATATGGCTGATGCATTCAAGAAATGCCGCAAACGTGAGTACATGCCCATGTTAAGAGAGGGGAAGATCTATGTCTGCCCGAAATCAGCCATGATTTTTTATTTCAACTCGAAGTTTGGCTTAAGCATCCCCAGCAGTGGCTTTGTCGATATTTTTGAACCGGGCTTAAATGGATGGGATATATTGGGCCGACTTGATGAAGCATCTGAGACTTGCAGATTTTGCACCCTTGGGTGGGACGTCATCCCAACCTTCCCATGGTCCATCTCCAACAACGCTGCTGAAGATTGGGATGCTTTAAAGTACCGATCTTTATGATGTTATTCATCCAGTTGAATGAACCCATTTCAATTATAAAGGAATCAGATTCTTGCCTTGATTGAGGCAGAAAGAAGCTTTACCTCCCCTCCTGACCTGCGCGAAACGAGCAGCTGAAGTATTCCCACTACTCCTAATGCAATCCCTAAAGCTTTGCTATCATTGCCCACTAAATCAGACACGGCTATTACAATCCCGGCAGCAATCATCAATAAACCCGCTATGCATACCGCATTATTGTAGTGCATCACTATGTCCCCAATTTTTTAGATTAGGATTGTTCATGTTATGCTACTCTTCCACCTATCATCCGCTTTATGGCGCAAGACCTAAGCAGGCCAAACCAACTGAGGCTTTTTTGACGGAGTGGAAACAGCTGTTCTGGATCCGGTAGACCGATACCAACACAGTCTGAGACTCCCCACTCCTCTTTTCCTGTGGGTCTCCCTCTCTTTACTCGCGGGCTGCCCTCTTCAGAAATCCACAAGTGGAACTCTTGGTTACCCCAGGCAGCATAGTCCTCATCATCCTCGATTGGATCCAAATCAAGGGCGCCTGCCAGCGCTGAATAATATTTTTTTGATTCTTTGAGATTACTAACCTCAATGGAAATGAAACCAATAGATGGTATTAATTTCCTAACTGCCATTTCAATCCCAAATAATATTCTATTTGGGCGGCTTAAAAGAAAAGTGTCCTAAAAGGACTAAATGCTAAGTCCATTTTTCAAACTACATTGGCAATCTTTATTTTATGCCACCCACTGCAACTACTATTTGTAATGGGTGTGAAAGAATTAACAGCAGCATGTCAGTCGGGTGCGCCTTAACAGAGACTGAAGGGAAAATAACTGATTATAGTGAAAAATCTTGGTTCAACCTACACTCAAGAAGGTTTAAGGAGACTTTGAATGCTCTGTTGGAAAACGTTCCTACGCAGACAGAGTTGCTGGAACTTGGCTCTTTTCCTGGGCATATGACACTTGCGCTAAAACAGCTTGGATTTAATGTCATTGGTGTAGATATTGCACCAGAACGATTCATCAATATCCTTAAAGGGGCAAATATTCCTGTGAATAAAGTTGATTTGGAGAGGGATCAACTCCCCTTTGTAAGCTCAACTTTTGGGTGCGTGCTATTTACTGAAGTTCTAGAACATCTCTCCCCAGAAAGGGCTCCTCTTCTTCTGAAAGAAATTTGCCGTGTGCTTGGTCCAAAAGGATACCTGCTAATCTCAACACCTAATGTAAAAACTCTGGATAATCGTCTCCTAAAATTTTTTAGAAAGCAAGTAATGATGCCAGAACATAAAAAAGAATACGCCATGGTTGAGATTGAGCAGATGTTGGAGAGTTCTGGTTTTAGGGTTGTGAAAAAATGGTTTTCCCTTAATAGGGATGTAGTGACTCATGGAATACCTGACGAGTTCATAAGCAAGGACCATGTATTTGTTGGTGCTTCCAAGAATCCCTACTGGAAGAACGTTGGTCGTGCAGTTACCCTGCCAATAAAATTCCTCTGGCCATCACTCCGATCTACTTTATTCATTTTTGCAGAAAAAGCAGCATAATTTACCTTTACTTTGCTTGCCAACTTCCTTTTGTACATGCTAAATTGATTTGCATCTGTCAGATTTTGTTGAGCTTGCAACTAAAGAATTATATTAATCGATTAATAGCGTTTTAATGTTCACAATGATAATCGCCAAATATACCCCATGTTTATCGATACTGCTCATTGTTATTATTCTTGGCAGTTCGACTGTAGTTCTGTCTATGGAGCCACATTCGGGCTCAGTTGGTTTAGACGAAACAATAAGCATCGACAGTAATGGGGAGACTACCCTTGCAAAATCAGGAGAACTGCTGGTTAAGTTAAAAGTTAATGATAATCGCCTTATCAACAATTTTCTTACGAGCCACAACATAACAATTGTTGATAGCTGGGATTGGCTGAACATTGTTCGGCTCCAGTTGCCAGTTGGCTTTTCGATGAAATCTGCAATCGAATCGATAATGAAGAGTGGCTTGGCTGATTATGCCCAGCCCAATTATATTTATTCTCTTAACAGCCGGACACTCCCAAATGATCCTGACTTCAGCGACCTATGGGGTCTAGACAATAATGGTCAAACCGGTGGGACACCAGACGCTGATATCGACGCCCCAGAAGCATGGAATATCTCACGGGGGAATTCCCAGACAGTAGTGGCAGTTATCGATTCAGGGGTGGATTACTACCATCTGGATCTAATAATGAATATGTGGATCAATCAAGGCGAGATCCCTGGAAACCGGATTGATGACGATCACAACGGCTATGTCGATGATATTTACGGCATAGATGCTGCCAACAACGACTCCAACCCCATGGACGATAATAGCCATGGAACCCATTGTGCTGGGATAATCGGAGCTTCAGGCAACAATAGTTTGGGCGTTGTGGGAGTCAATTGGAACGTAAAGATCATGGCTCTAAAGTTTCTCGGCGTATCCGGCTCTGGCTATACCTCAGGGGCCATATCTTGTATAGCATATGCTATTAAAATGAAGACAGACTATGGCGTGAATGTGCGTGTTCTCAGCTGCAGTTGGGGTGGCGGCAGTTATGACCCCGCTCTTCTCGAGGCTCTAAAGGATGCCCAATCCCACGACATATTGGTGGTTTGTGCAGCTGGCAATAACGGCAGCAATAATGATGTCACACCCTTCTATCCCTCCTCCTACAGAATTAGCAACATACTCTCGGTCGCAGCAACCGACAACACTGATAGCCTTGCTTGGTATTCCAACTATGGATTGAACGAGGTGGATGTGACTGCTCCGGGTTCAAGCATCCTGAGCACGACCCCCAATAACAAATACGACCTCAAGAGCGGGACATCAATGGCAACACCCTATGTCGCAGGTCTTGCAGTCCTCCTCCTTTCCCAGAACCAGAGCTACAGCTATGATCAACTTGCAACAAAGATCATGGCGACTTCCGACCGAATTGCAGGGTTGGTGGGCAAAGTAACAACAGGAGGAAGGATAAACGCGTTCAGCGCCCTCAACGAAACGGATGCCTCAATGCACATGATGCTGATATCGCCCTTACAATCTACGGGACTGCCCCCAACCTACCATCCTGGAAGCCAACAGACCATCTCTGTATGGATTTACTCAAAGATTGGAGGTTCAATAACAAATGCTAATACGACTGCTGCCTTCTCGAATGGTGATGCAACTCTTATACTAAAAGATGATGGCATCTAC
Organism: Candidatus Methanomethylicus sp.; assembly: GCA_028683025.1. Classification (GTDB taxonomy): domain Archaea; phylum Thermoproteota; class Methanomethylicia; order Methanomethylicales; family Methanomethylicaceae; genus Methanomethylicus. The sequence goes on from JAJRAB010000071.1 coordinate 6,800, forward strand.
CCCGATCTCATCGCCAATGACGGCAGATATGCCGGGAATTGGACTCCATGCCATGGCGGAGATGCTGTCATCAACATTACTGGTGTTACTCTCTCTGGCAATGTTTCCTTGGAAGTCCCATGTAAAGTCAGCATGGGCAGTATAATTATTAATGGTGATTCCCAATTTACATTGACCAATGGTGTCTCATCTGGGAATGGGACCGTTTCAAACCCCTATATTATTGCAAACTGGTCCATAGACGCAAGCGCACACGATGGCATCTTAATCACAAATTCAACTTCTTACTTCATAATCAGGAACTGTACAGTAATGAATGGAGCCGACGGGGGCTATTCTGGCATTAGCTTTGTCAATGTGATGAAAGGGATTGTGGAAGGATCGACCCTTGAGGGCAACGCCAATGGAATACGCCTCGTCAATGCCTCAAACTGCTCCATATATGGCAGTGCCTTTTCAAGCAATGACAACGGTATCTTTGCCATAAACACTTCTGGCTTAGAGATCCATCAGTGCAATTTCATGAGCAATGCTGCATGGGGCGTATTCAATAACGATGCAGATTTCCCCTATTCAATAAATGCGACGTTTTGCTGGTGGGGAGCGCCCGAGGGTCCTGGTGGGAACGGGTCGGGAAACAACAATAATGTCACTTCAAATGTTGAGTTCACTCCATGGCTTTCTGAGCCTTGGTCTCCTCAACCACCTTCAGTAGATGCCGGCAGTGTGCATGCACCAATCCTCATTACAAATAATGCCCAGTTTACCCTGGCTAATGGAGTATCGTCAGGAATTGGGACTGGATTGGATCCATATATCATTGAGAACTGGGTGATCAATGCCAGCTCTTCCAATGGGATAGACATTAGAAGCACAAATGCCTTCTTCATAATAAGGAATTGCACAGTCAATGGTCTGTCCTCAGGAAACACTGGAATTTACTTTTACAGGGTAGTAAACGGAAAAATCCAGAACAGCAGTATTTCAAATGCCGGCTATGGAATAAAATTAGATGAGTCATCTAACAATACCCTGATTGGCTGCCTTGTCTTCAACAATAATCTCTCCGGCATAGTTCTTGATTACACTTCCAATAACAACACTCTCATGAATAACAATGCAGACCGTAACCATGAGGATGGCATTATTATCTTTTCATCTTACAATACACTGCTCAATAATACTGCCAATAGCAATGACAACAACGGCATCTTCTTGGACCTGGCTACCAATAACATACTGATGAATAATACGGCCAGGGACAACAGCTATTCGGGTCTTACACTCCAGGATGCTGCACATAACATCATCCGCGACAACCTCTTCTGCAACCACACCCTTACTGGAATAAGCGTTTGGCAGTCCTCAAGCAGTACCTTTGCCAATAACACTATTCTTAACAATACGGTTTACAGCAATAACCATGGCATTATACTGTACTCCTCATATAATAATGTGACAAACAACACTGCCTCTCAGAATACCTATGGCGTGTACTTTGACAATGCTTCCCACAATATTCTCTTTGCCAACAATATCCACAACAACAGCTATGGCATATTCAACTACCAGTCATCCAATAACACGATAAGCCGTAGCAATATTTTCAACAATACCCAGTATGGCATATTCAATGATCCAACCAATGATGCTCAGTATCTTGTAAACGCAACCCATTGCTGGTGGGGCACACCTGATGGACCCTCTGGAATTGGCAGCGGCTCAGGTGATAAGGTCTCCGAGAATGTTCTCTTCGATCCCTGGTTGACGTCATCCTTCTCAGTGCCAGCACAGCAACTATTCCTTGTCGTGAGGGGCGAGACTGGCATATTCTACCGCCTTTACAATTACCTAACCGACACCTGGGAGCCATGGAACAGCATGAATGGCATAACGGTTGATGCTCCTGCTGCCACCATTTTCCAAGGTAAATTATATGTCGCCGTAAGAGGTCTTTATGAAGACCAGATCTGGGTCTCTTCCGTCAATCTCACTACGGGGGAACAGGACTCTTGGCTTCAATTGGACGGAACAACCCCATCCGCCCCAGCCCTGGTTTCTGACAATGACAACCTTGTCCTGCTCGTTAGGGGTATGACCGACATCTTCTATCGGTTCTACAACACCACCACAAGCACCTGGGAGCCATGGATAGCTTTCAATGGACTGACCGCTGATGCTCCCACTGCAGCAATGTTCCAGGGGAAGCTCTTCCTCGCAGTAAGGGGAATTGTGGATGATCAGGTATGGGTGAATTCGGTAAATATGACTTCAGGAGCTCAGGATGGTTGGACGATGCTTGATGGGACCATACCCTCGGCCGCAGCTCTGGCTTCTGATCAAAGCCAAAACCTTGTCCTGCTCGTTAGGGGTATGACCGACATCTTCTATCGGTTCTACAACACCACCACAAGCACTTGGGAGCCATGGCAACCACTCCAGGGATTGACATCAGATGCGCCTGCAGCCGCAATCTATAATGGAATGCTGTACAACGCGGTTCGGGGGGTCAACTATGACCAGATCTGGGTGCGTCCCGTGGATATGGGAACAATGACACCCGGTGAATGGCTGCTGCTGGACGGGTCAACCCCGTCGGCACCTGCGCTGGCTTCGTAAACCATGCTTTTCCTTTTTTATATCTGATTCTTAGTTCATCCACGCACCCTGAGCACATATTTCCTAAAGAAGAATTTCATCGTGATGGCCGGATGCAGCGAAAAACCTCTAATAACATCTAAAGGTCTCTGTCGCAATAGACCCAAGAGCAGCCTAACATCAAAATCGCCTTGAATGATCCTTTGGTACTTGTAAACCTGCGCCGGTGTAAACTCTGGCGTCCTGATCATGGCCTCCATATTTAGCAGCCCCTGTTCCAGATCAATGCCGTCCTCTTTCAGGAGATAGCCCTTCTCCCTTGCAATCCTATACATCTCTGTGCCATAGTAAGGCCAGGCAA
>JAJRAB010000087.1 GCA_028683025.1 Candidatus Methanomethylicus sp.
TATGGGGTTTTTCTCCCCCTCCTATGTAGACTATCAGATCTTCCCCGGCTTCAATAGCTTCTGCCCAGACAATGTATTTTCCTTCTCCCAGTTGAGCAAAATGCTTCATTTTGATCCCTCATTGGATTCGAGAATAGGATCACTTAATCCAGTCCTTATTGTTGATTTTCTCTGGGAGGTAGTTATCAGAAAGAAATCGGAAACCTTTGGAAGATTTGGCTTCAATCTCTGCTTTCACCTGCTTCTCAAGAAAGATCTTAATCTCCTGTCGCCACTGCTTTGAGTTATAGAACCAGGGGTAGCGTGGAATTTTTGTCACTGGATCCCTTACTAGGAGTTCGCGTGCTCTTTTAATATCAATCTCATTTGCTTTAATGAGGTGGTCTTTTGGTATCTCATATTTTTCCAAATCTGTCATGGACATCCCAAGGAATTTGGCGGTCGGGCATGCAAGCCTAAAAGACTCATAGGAGAGGCTGATGCTTCCAGCCCTATAGGTTGAATAAATATACCATCCAAAGGGATCGGCATCGGTCAAAACATAAATCGGAAGTTCCCATTCTTCGCTTAGTCGTCGCACCATGCGCCTTGTTGCCCTGTCGGCCTGCCCCTTTCCAGTTATCAGAATACATTTGTTTTTTCGCCAGTATTCGTAATCGTTGAGTCTCTGGAAAATAGCATCCTTTTCAACCACAAGAACGTAATCGGCATCTACTTCCAGTATATGGATCTGATCACATAGGGAAGGGATGTTAAACGCCCCAATTCCGAACTTCGAGCAGTCAATCCTATTTCCTTTAGACTCCAGCACTACATCCCCCACCATTGCACCTCTTGATTCAGCCACTATACCCATCTGTTCCCTCAAGAGCCCAGTCATGACTTCAACATCTTGGAATATGTTATTTGATTCGTCCTGACTGTTGAAGGTCTCTATATCGGTATCTTCTATGGTATGGAGTGTGTAGTAGTAGAGGTCTCTTATGGTGGGATGATCATCATGTTTCAATGCTTCATGAATCGCTCTTGCAAGGAGACAGGTTTGCATGAATGACCTGACGCCGCTGATGTCATTGAACCTGCGTTCACCTGCCTTCTCTCCGAGTGTAAGCATGTCCCTCTTCTCGTCAAAAATAGTATTTGATGAAGTCCTCAGGGGTATTTTCATCACGGGAGTATTGTTTTTTTCAATATCTGCTGATAGCTCCAGAAAAATTTGCTTTAACTTTCGTGCAGCATCATCAAATGTCTCAAGGGTGCGAATATTGGACTGGGATTTAGCTTTTTTGCGCATGTCATCACCCGAAGAATTGTTCTAATGTGGATTGTTTCTTTTTTGGTTTTGCATCAACCGCCACTGCAAGCGATACGGGCATTGCTTGATCAGCCTGGGTTGGCGTAATGATTTCCACAGTTTTGGCTTCAGGGGTTGTTGATTCCTCAAATGTGGATGCTGCAGTGGTATCAACGGCTTCCATGGTTGGTACTGGGGTTGATCGCTTTCTCCCTCGGGAACGGGGGGATATTGGCTTCGGTATTTTTCGATGTTTGGAAGCTTCCAATAATTTATTGAATAAAATGTTCTCATCCGATCCAGTAAGCATGGAGAGATCCTTTGCCACTTCTTTGGCATAAATTTGAAATATGCTCTGCCTATGCTTTTCATGTTCCTGCCTTTGACGGTGGGAAATAAAAGCGTACAACAGTCGCCCGACGGTTTGCAATGCGAGCCTCAATTGTTCATGGATCTCCTCATGATAAGCAACCGAGAATTTTCCTGGAACTATGTAAGGCACCTTGGTCGATGTGAGTGAGACAATTACAACCATTGGAGCAAAGGGCAGGCTTCCTTCATCCTGGGAAATTTTGTAGTTTCTCCAGTTAATTTCCTTTACAACCTTGTAAAGGAGGCAGTCCTTTGAGTCATATATTAATGGGCATTTGTTCCCTAACCGGATAACGCGGCTCTTAAAAACGCCCTCTCTAACCCTGTCGCAGTCCTTGATAACAGTCTGGCCTCCAAAGGCAACTCCGATCTCGACTTGGAAGGGTACACCACGATAGGACCAAGGTTCCCTGGCCACGGCGCCAATATACTCTGCATCGGGGTACATCCGCTTCAGGGACTGGCGGAGCGCTTCCTCGCCAATTGGGCTAAGAACATCCAGGGGCGGCCGCATAAGGTCGGCTTCTCTCGCAGCCTTCAACATTGGTTCAACGCTGATCTGCTTTGGTGAGGCGTCAGGATTGGTTCCTGCTGCTTTCAAAATTTGGACTGCTTTAGCATCGGATAGCCTTACAAAATGCTTAACAAGGAATTGCCTTGAAGCTTTGCAGCAAGTGTCGTTCTGTTTCATCTCAAGCAGAGCGCCAGGTTCCATTGATAACAGATGGGGTTTTATCTCCTTTGGCTGGGGAGGGAGCGTGTCATTGGCCCTCTTGAAACGAAGCACATGGGGCTCCTGATCCTGGGAGGTTATGACTTTAAATTTAAGTTCTGCGTGAGGATTTGCCAAGGAGAGTTCTCTTATGAATGACTCGACCTTATCAGTGTAGTCTCCAGCTACCATCAGTTCAACCCTTGTCCCATGGGGGCGGTTGAAGGAGGTCTCTTCGTTCGACTCAACTACTGGCCCATTGCTCTCGGTATCGATCTTAAGAACGACCCGGTAACCTTGGGGATCCTCGGAGGTCTTTGTTGTGATGATCGCTGGCTCCAGCGATGTGAGTTGAGCGTAGATTATGGCAGCGTGAACGCCCAATCCCTGCTGACCTCTGGACTGCTTAAATGAGAAGAATTTTGAACCGTAAAGAACCTTACCGAAGCATTTTGCTACCTTGTTCCTTATTACACCACAGCCATTGTCCTCAACCATGACCTTGAAGATGGGGAATGTCCTGATGCTCCCTTCTTTGGTCTTGTTAGTTACAACTTCATAGCGCTTCTCGGTTGCAATGAGAGAAACATCTATCTCTGGAAGAATGCCCATCGCTTCACAAGCATCCAAAGAGTTATCCATAAGCTCCTTTATGGTCTGGACCAAAGCGTGTTCAGGGTCGCCAAATCCCAACTGGCCCAAATTCTGCCGGTAGTATTGGGCGGGATTTACTGCCCTCATCTTTCTGGCTTCAGATTCGGCGACAGTTAAAAGCTCCTTAACGGTAGGCTTTGGGCTGGCACGCTTCTTTTGCTTTCTGCTGGCTCTTCCCTTGGCGTGTTTAAGTCTGCCTGCTGCTCGTTCGTCCTTGACCTTGCTTTCCCTCAATTCGATGGTCGTATCTGCCAAGGTTGAACCTCACAAGGAAGTATTATTAAATAAACGGGCTTCAGGCTAGCCTTCGACTACCTCTTAATTATACAACCTATTTATTGCTTTCAGACCCAAAATCGAGGTGGTAGCCCCAAGCACTCTAGGCATGAAGTCTACCATTTCCTGGGGGCTCAAAACTGAGAGACTTCCTCCAAGAGCATGCCCTCAATTAGGAAGGGCGGTTTCCGAGCTGCAATAATCTGAGCACATTTCAGTTTCTGCTCGCTTTCAGCGTATATTTCAATGACAGGGTCATCCTGCTTAACAGCGTATCCCATCTTGGCATACAACATGACTCCTGCGCCCTTGTTTATGGGGGCACCAGCGGCTTTAGCGATGGCATTGATGGAACTGTTGTTTATTTGGCTTATGTAACCATCAGCTGGAGCGGATATTATGAACCGCTTTTCTCCCAGACGTATGTCATCAGGTTTTATGTCAGGATTACCTCCCTGATAGGCTATGATGTCACGCATCTTCTGGTAGGCTTTTCCACTTCTCAAGATATCTTTTGCCAAAGCCTGTCCGCTTCCCTTGGGGGTTATTCCATTCATCTCAAAGAGCATTCCAGCAAGTGATGTTGATTTTTCGATTAGGCTGTTAGGACCTTTTCCCATCAATGCCTGAAGTGCCTCTTTTGCTTCCAATGCTGGACCGACGGTATGTCCGACAGGTTGGTTTCCGTAGGTTATTCCACACCTTACCTTGATTCCGAGTCTATTGCCAAGTTCAATAAAGTCATTGCCTAACTTTCGTGCACTTTCAAAGTCCTCAACCTTGGCACCTTTTCCTGTAGGTATGTCGAGGACAATAGCGCTCGCCCCCACGGCAAGTTTCTTGGCCATGATTGAAGCCATCATCTGCGGTCTTGGATCGATGTTTAGCGGATGTTCTATATGGATAAACAGATCGTCAGCAGGCGCGAGGTTCAAGCTTCCTCCCCAGGCAATATATCCACCTACGTCCTGCAGCAGTTTCCTGAGTTCATCTACTGTGAATTCCACGGGAGCCAGTACTTCCATGGTGTCTGCAGTGCCAGAGGGGCTCGTAATTGCCCTGCTACTGGTCTTTGGTATTTTCAAACCAGCCGATGCAACAATGGGGATTATTAGCAAAGAAACCTTGTTGCCAGGAACACCTCCAATTGAATGCTTGTCAACAACGGTTTCTCCAAAATCAATTATCCTGCCCGTCTCCACAATGGCTCGAGTGAGCTGTTCAACTTCATCCATGGTCATCCCGACATATTCCTCAGCCATCAAGAACGCTGCGATTTCAAGTTCACTCAGAGAATGAGAGATGGTATCCTTAACGATGCTGTAGATCTCTCCTTTGATAAGCGGTGTGCCTTTCATTTTCTTTCGGATGTACTCCACCGATGGAGGAATTGATGCCACAGATATCTCAACTATCTCATCATTCTTAACTGGGAATTCATCGAGGAGATCCTCATAGACGCCGACTTCACCTCTCATGACCAGGGAGTCGGAAACGTCGACTAAAGCCACAACCTTGATCAAATCCTTCTTGATTTTTACCCTGTCATGAATACGCAGCATCATGTCAACTGCATCCAGCTCATTCATGATGATGCTCTTTTGCCCCGTCTTGATGTCGATATGCTTGACTTTGAAGTTCGGCATATTACCACTGGGCATAGTATTTGGAGAGGAATAATAAATAGATCGCTAAAAAAAAGTAGGTGGATTTAGTCTTCAGAAAGCTTCCTTTCCCCCCACTGCTTAAGGGCTAGCGCCAGTTCGGGATGGGTTTTTGCATAGGTATCCAGCGGAATTCCAGCAACACATGCATCAATTGCCTCTTTCATTGCGGCTGCCCCTGCTCTTGTGCCTTGAGGATGCCCATGGATTCCACCGCCTGCATTTATTACAAAATCAATACCAAATACTGCAAAGTTAGCTGGTACGTATCCAGGGTGAATCCCGCCCGAAGCGACGGGGAAGGTGTTCTTTTTGCCAAACCAATCTCCCTTCAAAAACGACAGAACGGATTGCAACTCGAGGTTTTGGCCCATTTCTCCGCCCATCTTCCCAGCACCCGAGCCAGTGTGCAACTGGTCTCCTCCCAGCAGCCTTGCCAATTTTGCAATGGGCAGCATCGAAATGCCGTGTTTCGGATTCCGAGTGAAAGCAGCATGCATAGCACGGTGCATGTGGATAGGGACCTTGAAGTCATAATTCTTTATGAACCATTCCATCGTTGGAAAGCCAAGTATAATAATGTCCAGCATGAGGGTGTTGCAACCGTTATCCATAGCAGTCTCTGCATTCTTAATCATTGAATCCGGAGCACCCGTCACATTCACGGCGAAGAGTATGTTTCTGCCAGTCTCAGACTTTACTTTATCCAAGGCACTCATAACTTTGGATACCCTCTCTTCAAGGGGACAAAACTTTTGGTTCACGAGGGTTTCATCGTCTTTTATGAAGTCCACGCCTCCCATGGCAGCTTCGTAGCATACCTTGGCGGTCTGGTCAGGGTCTAGGCCTACCTTCGGCTTTACTATGGTCCCTAGATGGGGTCGCGGGGATTTGTCGGTTCCAACAAGCTTCCTTACTCCACCTACTCCAAACCGGGGACCTGGATAGTAATCCACTATTGATTTGGGCAGATCCATGTCCAACAGGCGAATGTTCTTCAATGCCGAAAGGCCGAATAGGTTTCCGGCCACCATACTGAGGATGTTTGCAATGCCACTAGACTCCACATCAAACAGCTCAATCGGAAAAGCCACATAGACTAGGCCAGAATCTCCTTCCCCTTCGGTTTTATAGACCCTCGCCGGCAACCGTGTCTTTACCCAGTCATTAGTTGTAGATATTTCGGTCCAAGTTCCTATGGATTCCTCAGTGGCAACCGCAATTCCGCTTGATTCGAGGCCCAACGGGCTTTCAACATAGTACTTTGCCGTGATAAAATTATCAGGGTCTATAGACTCGGGTCTTGCTTTGAAAATTTCATTTAAGTACATTCCCATTTTTGTGCTTCCTTGCTCTTTCATTCAGTCTTCCTCCTCAACCATTGCTCTGCCTCCATCCTCATCGCCTATCTTCCAGCCATACTCCTCCATTAGAATCAGTATGGCAGCCTGTGGAGGTATGATGCCCCTCTCAGTAATGATCGCATCTATGAGGTCAGCGGGTGTTACGTCGAATGCAGGATTTGCAATCTTTACGCCCCTTATGTTTTCCAATTCTTTCTTGGGGATTATTTCCTCAACAGGGCGTTCCTCGATCTCCACAAGCTCTCCTAAGACAGTTGAAGGGCTGAATTTGTAAGTCTCAGCGCCCACATAGACCCGGACTCTTGCCTCCTTTGCAGCTAGGGCAATCTGGGCAGTTCCAATTTTGTTGACCACTGCTCCATTGGCAGTGACAACGTCTGATCCTACAATCACTTTATCCACCTTTGGCATAAAGTATCGCGCTGCTGAATCAACTATCAGGGTGACGGGTATTCCAGCTTCTGCCAATTCAGCTGCAGTAAGCCTTCCTTGAAATCTTGGTCTAGTTTCGGTTGCGTAAACGTTAAAATCCTTTCCTTGGCGTTTAGCCTCCTTAAGGATTGCAATGGCCACAGAGCTGTTGCAGTGGGTCATTATCAAATCGCCATTTTTGATGCGCTTTGCACCATATTCACTTATCCTCCGTACAGCCTCCAATGATGATTTTTTAAAATCCTCAGCTGCGCGAATGGTCAAAGCCCTCAGCTCGTCAACGTCAAGGCTATTTTTTGAGGCTTTCACAGTCCTATGCTTCACATAGCGGAGGGCATTCGCAAGTGAAACGGCTGTGGGACGCGTGTTCAGGAGCAGATCGTAGGCCGAGTCGAATTCGTTGATGTAGGCAGGTATGTCTGATGCCTTGGAGGTGCTTGCAAAGAGTTCAAGCCCATCAGCAGCTGCACGGCCTATTTCAGCTGCGCCTCGTATGCGCATCGATTTTATGTCATTTGCCAATTTTGCCAAATCTTTGGGCAACAAAAAACCATCCTCGGGTAAGGGATTTTCATAAGTATATGGAGCCATTAAATAAAAAAGGTTAATGCTTGAGCGCCTTAGCCAGAACAGGAGCCACGGAGACAAGGGATTGAGGGCCTTCAACGGTGTCAGTGGAGATCAACTCGGATAGTCCAGCCCCCCTAAGCTTCGGGTATGCATCGTCAACCATTAGCGAATGGGTCACTAGGGCATCAACGTGCCTTACCCCCTGGGCTTTGAGCCTTATAATTACCTCAATCATAGTTTTGCCCGTGCTAATCATGTCATCAACCAACACTGCCCTCGCCCCTTGGATTGAGGCGGTGTCAGAAATTTGAACCTCCCTGTCACCAAGGCGCTCCTTCTCCAACACATGGCATCTGGCGGAAAGTTTATCGGCTACAATCTTTGCCCACTGTTCAGATTCGCCATCAGGTCCTACAACTACGGAGTTGCAGGCATCATGGGAGTTTGCATAATATTCTGCAAGCAAATTCATTGCAGTCAAATTTGTTGCAGGAATGTCGAATACCTCATTTATATCCCTGAAACGGTGAAGGTGCATATCTATGGTGATAATCCTGTCAGTTCCTGCGCTTTCTATCAATTTTGCAATTATTTTCGCACTGAGCGGCTCCCCTTTGTTGAAGCGCCTGTCCTGCCTAGCGTAGGCCAAATAAGGCACTACTCCTGTCACGGATCTGCAGCCGGCCCCCTTCAGGGCATCAACTAGCAATGCGTATTCCATAAACGAACGATCGGGATTTAGTCCCAAGGATTGGAATACCGCAACATCCTCTCCCTCCACATCCCCTAGCAGCCGCAGGTACTGTTCACCGTCCGGAAAGAGTCTCCGATTTATTTCGACGACTCTCAAATTGCCAATTTCAGCTGTCCTTCGGGCTAGCCGTTCAGTTGATGAGCCATAAGTAATGATCAATTGCTGCACCTGTCCAATTTACAGATCTTCAAACATCCTCTCATAGAGACCTATTAATTCTTCTCTTGAGGGTTTTCGTGGATTTTTATTTACAAAGCGCTTCTGGTTTGCAAGAAGGTCATCAACCATAGGCTCAATCTCGCATTCGTCCATATTCAGCTCATCCAAGGTTTGAGGTTGATGTGTGGTTTCCAGCAGTTCGACTATGCGTGAGGCGCATTCATATCCCACTTCAGCAGTCGACATGCAACTGGTATCTATTCCCATGGCAGCAGCGATCAATTCTATTTTTTCTGGAATTGCAGGCGTATTGAATTCAAGGGCATAGGGTTCAGCCAGCGCGACCGAAGTCCCATGAGGGAGGGCATGGCTCATTGCATAGGTGTAGGCGATTCCATGCGCCAAGCAGAGCCCGGTATTAGTAAAAGCCATCCCGCTGAGGACTGAAGCCATAGAAAGGCCGTTCCTGGCTTCTATGTCATCGCCATTGCAATAGGCCCTTTCAAAATAATCATCCACATTGCTTATGGCATCGAACGCTAAAGCATTGCAAACGGGGTTAGAGTCGACAGACATTATTGATTCTATGCCATGGCATAGGGCATCGATCCCGGCTGATGCTGTAGACTGGGGGGAAGCGGATAGAGAAAGAGTCGGATCCACCACAGCCACAGTAGGATATAGACTATAATGCGAAGTTGCAAGTTTCTTATTCTGCTCAACAACAATCGAAAATGGCGTTACTTCTGAGCCTGTCCCGGCAATTGTGGGTATCGTCATTATGGGAGGCCCTTTCCTAATGAGCGGCTCTCCCTTGAAGTAGGATACTGGATCCTTCTCATTGACAGTCAGGGCTGAGGCTATCTTCGACATGTCCATGCTGCTTCCGCCCCCTAACCCTACAACCAAGTCGGGGGGATCTTTTCTTACCAGCATGGCAAGTTCCGCCAATACCTTAGTGTCTGGCTCAGGGCAAACTTTGTTGAATTCTACAAAGCTGCCATTTACCCCTAAAGCTTCCTTGATTTTAGAGCAGCCAGGGGTTTTGCAGACATTGGAGCCAGTCACAAGCAGGGCATTTTTGTAACTCATTTTTTTCAATTCATCCTTCAAGCGTTCTAATGAGTAAAGTCCGTAGATTATCTTCGTAGGGGATTGGAATGAAAAGTTCCTCATAAGGGGATGATTAAATGAATGTTCCATAATAATTCCCACCATAAATACGTATTTTAACCACTTAAAACTTATGAGCAGTTGGGTTGCTTCACATGGTAACGCGTGAAGATGTTTGGGAAGTAATCAGCCATTATGATGATAAACAGCTCACCATAGGAACATTGGGCAGCCACTCAGCCCTTGACATAGCTGATGGTGCCAAAGATGAGGGTTTCAGGACCATTGTAGTATGCCAGAAGGGACGCGAACTGCCCTACAAAGCGTACCGGCGGATTGTTGATGAGACTATAATCCTTGACAAGTTCCATGAAGTCTCAAGAAACGACATTCAGGAAAACCTAAGGAAGAAAAACACAATCTTCGTTCCCCATAGGGCATTTTCTACCTATGTGTCCTATGATGAAATTGAAGATAAATTTGAAGTACCCCTCTTTGGAAGCCGAATGATGCTGAGATCCGAGGAGAGAAACGCTCCCAAGAACCAATATTACCTGCTTGAAAAAGCCAAAATCAGGCAGCCGAAGAAATTCAGGACACCCTCCGAGATTGACGCGCTGGCCATAGTCAAGGTACAGGAGGCAAAAAGGAAGATAGAGAGGGCTTTTTTCACGGCTGTGGATGAGGAGGATTTCAGGAGGAAGGCAGAGGAAAGAATAGCAAGGGGAATAATTAAGCGTGAAGATCTCGAAAAGGCTGTAATCGAGGAGTACGTTATAGGGACCTACTTCAATTTCAATTATTTCTATTCACCCATAAGGAAGGAACTGGAGTTTATGGGAATTGACAGGCGCCTTCAGACAAACCTTCATGATTTTGTTGCAATACCAGCCAGGCAGCAACTGGAGCTCGAGATCCCTCTGCAAAACATTGAAATTGGCCACATGGGGGCAACCATAAGGGAATCGATGCTTGAGATGGTGTTTGAGAACGGGATAAAGTTCGTTGACGCCACTAGGAGCGAATACCCTCCTGGAATCATTGGGCCTTTTGCTCTTCAGGGGGCAGTTACCAAGGATCAGGAGATAGTAATATTTGATGTTTCTCCCAGGGTTCCCGGAAGCCCTGTTATCGGAACCACTAGCCCCTATACAAAATATGCTCACGGCATCCCAATGAGCGTTGGTAGGAGGATAGCTCTTGAAATAAGGGAGGCATTGGAGACAGGTCGATTGAGGGAGATTGTTACTTGATACCAGCTGTTGCTACCATAAGCTCACATTCGGCGCTCCAGATTTTGAAGGGGGCTAGGGATGAGGGGCTCAGGACAATCCTGCTTTGTCTTAGGGAGAGAGAAGAACTCTACGCCAGGTTCAATCTGGCGGACAGGGTCATCCCAATCAATAGTGTTGAAGATTTATTGGACAAAAAGGTTCAATCTGAACTGTTAAAAGAAAATTCAGTTCTGGTTCCCCATGGAACTTTGATCTCCGGCGGCAAACTTGAAGAATTTGAGCGCAGTTTTGAGCCCAAGGTACTCGGGAACAAATATATCTTTAGATGGGAATATGACCGCAATCTGAAGGACAAATTGCTCCAGGAGTCTGGATTAAATGTGCCAAGGAAACTCAAAAGCCATACCGAGATAAGCGGTCCGGTAATAGCGAAACTTCCGGGAGCTGAGGGCGGCAGGGGATACTTCATTGCTAAAAGCCCCAAGGATTTTGAGGAAAAAGTGATTGCAGTCAGGAAAAAAGGGCTCCTAAAGAAAGGCGAAGAGGATAAAATCTTTATCCAGGAGTATATAATTGGCGTAACACTCTACCCGCACTATTTCTACTCTCCCCTAAGTCATAAAGTGGAACTCCTCGGATGTGACCGGAGGTACGAGACAAGTATTGATGGCTTGGGAAGGATTGGAGCCAAGGACCAGCTGGACCTCGATATAATTCCAACATTTAGGGTAATCGGCAATACACCAATGGTTCTAAGGGAGTCTCTATTGATGGACATCTTTAGCTCAGGGGATGGCTTTGTAGCAGCTTCCAAACGATTGGTAAAACCAGGATCTGTCGGTCCGTTCTGCCTTGAGATGATTTGCGATGAGGAAGGCAAACTTTTCACATTTGAGTTCTCAGGCAGGATTGTGGCCGGAACGAATCTGTTTATCTCGGGCTCTCCATACAGCGACCTTATCTTTGGTGAGCCGATGAGCATGGGAAGGAGAATCGCCAGGGAAATCAAAAAAGCCGCCGAGTTAGGCGAACTTGACAAAGTTGTCACCTGAGGCAGGCTAATGTATCACCTAAAATGTGATAGGGAGGATGTCTCACCAAAAATTGTGGTCTGTGGAGATCCTGGACGGACTTCTAAAATCGCAGATATGCTTGATAATTTAAAACTTGTTTCAGGCAACCGGGGGCTGCTGACTTATACAGGAAAATACAGGGGAGAAAGGGTAACCTTATCAACTACAGGTATGGGAACCCCTTCTGCCGCAATTGTGATGGAAGAGCTTGTGATGCTAGGGGCAAAGGCGGTAATACGTTTGGGGACTACAGGCAGCATCTCAAATTTGGTTTCGCTGGGGGATGTAATAGTCCCAAATGAGGCAATCCCCTTGGACGGGACCAGCAGGGCTTATATGAAAATCGGAGGAACTCCTTTTCCCGATATGGAGTTTTCGAATTCAATAGCAGAAAATGCCAGAAACTTGGGTCTCCGATGCCATAGGGGGAAGGTCTGCACAAGTGACACATTCTACCTTGAAGAACAGCGGGACAGCCAATATTGGGCATTAAAAGGGGCGTTAAGCTTTGAAATGGAATGCGCAATAATATTTATCCTTGGAAAGCTGCGTGGTTTTGTTTCAGGAGCCATACTAACTACGACGGGTATGATTGGAGTTCACGATCGAGTTCTTGATAACAGCACAACTTACAGGAGTGTTGAGAAGAGCGCAGTTGCAGCACTTAAAACACTAGTGGAATATAATTTACCAAATATGCCATAACTCGAAAATTATCGAGTCTTTAATTTAATGATTATTAAATTACCAACAATTTTTTAAAATTTTTTTCAGCAATAAAAATTGATTTGTTTATGTTAATAAAAAAGATGTTTGGTATTTTTGGTTGAAACAACCATAACCTGACAATTTTTATAAAAGCGGCAAATTCCATAACCAACGGTAACATAAAAAATTGATATGAATGATTAAATTACAGGTTATAGGAATGCTCGGCATAATAGGTATTGCCGCGATTGAGAACGAGACGAGCCTGCCGCGACATAGAAACAGAATCGGAAGGTGGAACGAACCCGAAAGGGGGAGGGAAGCCGGAAGAGGCTGTGAACGTGCAACGGGCAGGATGCAGGATGGGACGAATCCAGAGCGTTTGGATAAAATCGGACGCTACGACCGCGGGAAGTCATTGCATGGGAAAATTGGGGGAAGCCAACCATGGAGGGCGTTCACCTCAGTCTTCTCCTCAAAGGCGTTCTCAATTGCGGTTTCTAATTATTAGATTCTAAAAATTCAAATACACCTTTTCGTTTAACATAGAAATATTTTTCTGACAAATGGTGAATTGATTGCCTAGAACAAAATTAAGGGATCTCCTAGATCACAGGCTTGAGGCGGAAGCCCTACTTGGTAAATTTATCGCAGACATAAATTACCGGATTTCTCTGGTGCTTGTGGAGGGGATACATGACGAAGATGGGCTTAGGAAAGTGGGAGTTAAAAGGCCAATACTCAGATTTTGTGATTCCAAACTTTCAACATTTGCATTCGTGGAAGAAGTTGTTCAAAATTACAGTGATCAGACCGTTTTGGTGCTATTCGATTTTGATGATGAAGGAAAAAAGATGGCAAAGAAAATGGAGGTTCAGCTTGAAGAGAATGGAGTAAAGATAGACCATTTTCTCCGGAAAGAGTTGGCTAAGCTGCTCATAGGCGAAGGCATTTGGAGGGTTGAAGATATCTTCAAGATCAAGGCAAAGGCAGTTTACTGAATTCCTGTAGCATCGGAAAACCGGGATGTTTTATATAATTGAAGGGCAAAACCGTTAGAAGGGAAAAGAATTGGTTCAGATAGGGTTTGAACCCAAGATTGCGTTCCTGTGCCCTCTATGCAACAAAGAAGTGGGTTTGGTCTATGAGAAGGGAAAGGACTGGAACTCGGAGCATGGCAATTGTGTAAACTTTTCAGTCATCAGATCTATGCCAAAATTCATGGGCCATCATGTGGACTCACCGCTCATTTATATCAACCTGGAATCAGATTTCTCGATAAAAGAAACCATTGAAGGTCTGAGAAATCTGGCGAAGGAAGAGCTTGAACAGGAGAAGAAACAGAAGCTTGAGAGTGGGATCAAAAGGCTGGAATCTCGACTGGGTTATGCAGAAAAAAACATGACTCATATAATGGATGTGGCAAAGTCTGGGGCTTTTGGGCTCAAGGTTGTGTCTGGAAGAGGGGTATATGCAATGGCATGGAGATCGGGAGAAAGGTACTGGGGATTAGCTGAATCTAAAGAGCAATTGCCCAAGGAAGCAACATTCATGACTGCTACTGGCTCCATTGAGGAGTTCAATAAATTTGTTTTGTATTGGCTGCACTATTGGGAAATCGCCAGTGGGCTTGTTCAAGGCAAAAACTAAAAAAAGCCCTGTTGTTAAAATTAAGAAAAAATGAAGGCCTCTTTAGCTTGCTTGAAAAAATCACCATCCGCGAATTTATTCAGGAAGATCTAGACGATGTCATGACGGTAAATAAGGTATGCTTGCCCGAGAACTACTCATCGGCATTTTACTTAGAACATTTCTTTGAAAATCCGAAATGTTTCCTAGTTGCAGAAGTTGACGGGAAAATCGTTGGTTATAAC
>JAJRAB010000015.1 GCA_028683025.1 Candidatus Methanomethylicus sp.
CTGCCTATGTTCTGACCAACTACGGCAGCTATGCCCTCTCAGGCAAGGCTGCAATCATAAAGTATCAGGACACCAACAACGACACATTCCTGGACAACATCAGCATAGTCGAAACAGTGCCTTAATGGCACTCAACTACTTATTTTTGATTATTTGACCTATTTCGTTCGAATCCTCTACTTAATCAGATCCTTATAGGCAATCAACTCGTACTTTGGAAGCTTTTTCCTCAGTGATTCAGGGATCATTCCAAGTGCAGCATTTACGAGTCCGACAATCCCCCTCAATCTTGACTTCCGTACCATCATCTGCACGCTTCCAGCATAAACAATGCTGTAGCCCAGCCTCACGAAATCTGGTTCGGACCATCCAGATTTATGGGCTTCCAGATCATTTTCGCTTTGGCTTTCCTGCGGGATGTGCCCTCGGGGGGTTGTTATGATAATCCGTTTCTTGGCTGCCCTCTCTGCTTCTTCTATTATCCTATAGCCGCCTTGCTTGGGCAGATGTTCGATTATCTCAGAAGCAAAAACAACGTCTACGGCACCATCCCTGAATGGGAGATACCTGGCGTCGGCGACGATAAACGCGTCGTAGATCGAGCCGGAATACCTCTTGATTTTTCTAAGATAGGGTCCATAGGCATCAAGCCCTATGATTATCCCTCTGTGATCCCTTTCGTAGCGGAGGAGGGTTCCGAAGAGCCCGTAGCCGCATCCCAGGTCAAGGACTGTGCATGAATCGCCCTTTTTGAAAAAGCTGAGCACAATGGGATCCAGGATGAAGTCATGGACTGGCATGGCGGGTCATCAGTAAGACTTGCTGGCTAACCCTTCATATGGTTTATTATCCTTTGATAGGAGGTTGTTTGCCAACCTTAATTAGTCGATCAAAACCAAATATCTGAAAGTGGTGCCACACTTCATTGACCAATCGAAGAAACCTGCTTATCCTACTGACAATAGGGTTCCTGATAAGGGAAATTTTTGCACCATGGACAGGCCATCCCTGGGACCTTGAGGTTTTTGCGAGAGCAGGCTATTATGTCATGAATGGCACCAATCCCTATACCTACTTGCAGCCCATCGAAGGGATCACCTTTGCCCCCTATGCGAACATGACATCCGTCGGTTATCCGCCCCTCTGGCCGCTAATGTGCGGTTTTCTTTACTACGTTTATAATGGCATTTCCTGGCTGACCTCGATTTCCTCTCCCTACATCTACTATTTCCTGCTAAAACAGCCTGCTATTTTTGGTGATATTGTTTCTGCCGTAATTACTTCCAGGCTGGTTGGGAAGACCGCATCGAAGTCCGTGCTCATCTTCTGGCTCTTTAATCCGCTTATGATTATCCTTTCAGCTGTCTGGGGAATGTTTGACTCCATGGCCGTCATGCTGTCCCTCGCATCCCTTTCATATTTTATTAAGGGAAGATCAGCAGCGAGTGGTTCCTTCATTGGCCTGGGTGCTGTGCTCAAGCTCATCCCCGTGATTTACATGCCTATCCTGCTGCTGTATTCCAAAAGCCGGATCAAATTTGCTGCATTATTCACAATAATAGTTTCACTGATTATATTGGCTCCATTCCTGCTGTTGGGCTGGTCCCCTATTGGCTTCCTTTTCTCCATGGCAAGCCAGGCGGTCAATATCCGCGAAGCGCCGGCTGTAGGGGGTTTAACCATATTCAGCCTCTTTGAGCCCATATTCATGATTTTCCCTGAAAGGGTTCCCCCGATCATTCTAACCGGATTGAGCTTTCTGTGGGTTCCAGCCTTGGGCGCCTTCTATCTAAAGTTGTATTGGCCAGTCCTGAAGGGTTTGCCGGGAACATTGCTCCACAGAAATGCCAACGGTTCAGCAAAGAAAGTTTCATTGAGGGGCATCCTGAGACTTTTAATCATTTCCAACCTCATCTTCCTGCTCACTCGTCCTTGGATAAGCGAGGGAACTGTACTGTACCTGATCTCCCTCATGCTTATTGACATCGTCCTTTTCCATAGGGAGCGTGAGAAGCTCTTCACTGCAATCTGGGTGCTTGCGTTGATGTTCCTCATAGCAAATAACACCCTTCTGCTGAGGTTTGCATCTCCCATAACCGATGCGGTTGTCCAAGTAGATTTGGCAATAAACAACGGTCCTATCACGGGGCCAATAAGGATGGTGATCAGGCTTGCCCTCTCCGTTTCCTTCTACATCGCTTCCATTCTTGCACTTCAGGCTTATGCAAGACCATCCAAGCCCAACCTGCAGAACCCCCCTGATCTCTCCCTTAACCTGAGTCCTGGGCCAAAGAAAGTTACCGTAGGAATCTGTGCCCATAATGAGCAGGAGAATATTGGGCGGTTGCTGGACAGCCTTAAAGCCCAGAAGCTGGAAGGAGATTTTAGCCTTCAGGAAATTATTGTTGTGTCGTCAGGCTCAACCGATGACACCAATGCCATTGTTTCGAAGAAAGCCCAATCCTTTAGGAAGATCAAGCTTGTAACCGAACCAGAGAGGACGGGCAAATCGAATGCCCAGAACTTAATTCTACAGCGAGCCAAAGGTGGCATCCTAGTCCTTGTCTCTGCCGATTCAGTGCTCCGCAACCGGGCGCTTGAAAAACTGCTCAACTCATTTGAAGGAAACGTGGGAGGGGTTATCGCCAGGGCAGTACCGCTGAACGAGAACAGGGGCATCGTCAATTTTGCCTCAAGATTCATCTGGGAACTCCTGAACCAGACTAATCTCCACCTGGATTCCATAGGAAAGCTTAACAGTCTGGGGAGCGACATGCTAGCGCTTAGGGCAGGCATAGTGGATGCCATACCTGAATACATAGTGAATGATGATGCATATCTTGGGACTGTTGTTCGGGAGAAGGGTTTCCGGATTGCCTATGCCAAGGATTCGATCCTGTACATCCGCGGGCCATCAACGGTTAGCGACTTTTTCAAGCAAAGGAGCCGTGTCCTCTACGGTCATCAGCAGATAAATAGTCTGTATGGAGTAAAACCGAACATCTTTGAGAACCTGATGTTAACCCAGCCTTTCGAAGCCATGAAAATATTCATCCTTACCTGCTCCCGTTTCGGCCTTGGCATATACCGGCTACCATTTGTTCTTACCCTTGAAGCTGTTTCCCAGATCATATACAGGACCAGCAAAAAACAGAATTACATATTATGGGATATGGTCAACACAAGCAAAAGGGAGATACCCGATCTTCCTGGGAGACGGGACAAATGAAACTGGCATTTCTCTTGCTCCATGATTTCCGCTTTGCAGGCTGGAGCCTTGAAGACTTCCTCAGGCGTACCCATTTTTCAAAAGAATACTGCAAAAGGCTTTCGGATCGGGGTCACGATGTAATTCTCTATATGCTCCACCAGGACGCCACTTCAATTGAAATCTATGAACAATCTGGTTTTAGGATCAAAGTTTTTCCAGTCCAGTTCGACTTCCCCCCGCTTCCAAAATTCGGCTACTCTCATAACCTACAGGTAAATAGGGAACTGTCCCTGGATGATCCAGATCTGATCCATTTCAACAACTACTATCTATGGTCATTCCCTTACGTGGCCCGATGGGCTAAGCAGAATGGGAAAAAGATCGTTTGCCAATACCACGGAGCATGCGATGTCTTTCGACCTGTGAGGAAAATATTCGTTCCCATTTACCAAGATATTGATATTTATCTCGTTGCCAGGGACGATGAGATTGGATATTTG
>JAJRAB010000089.1 GCA_028683025.1 Candidatus Methanomethylicus sp.
CTATTTTAAAGTCTTACCGAAACCAGGCAAGCGCTATTCTCGCACTTGAAGAGAAGGTAAGGGTGGAGAAAGAGCGGGATCTGATAAAGAAACTGGCAAGGCAGGGACTCCTTAATGAAGAGGCAGTGCTTGATAACATTCTGGGTCTTAACGTTGATGATATTTTGGAACGAAGGCTTCAGACCATTATCCTAAAGCTGAGACTTGCAGCAACAACCTATCAAGCGCGGCAATTGATTACCCACGGTCACATTAGCATTGGCGAGAGGAGAGTTACTTCGCCAGGTTACCTTGTGAGCAGAGATGAGGAACAGGGCATCCGGTGCGCCATAACCATGGCTGCAGCACCAGAACCTGCAACAGCAAGGGGGGCATAATGAATGTCACGCATGGACAAAGGAATGAAATGGGGAATAGCTAACATTTACAGCTCTTACAATAACACAATAGTCCATATTACTGATCTGACCGGCGCAGAAACAGTCGCCTTCCAATCTGGAGGGCGAATCGTAAAGGCAGACCGAGAGAAGCCTTCGCCCTATGCAGCAATGGTCTCAGCCACGAGGGCTGCCCAGGAAGCTCTAGAGAAAGGCATAAGCGGCATCCACATTAAAGTTCGGGCACCAGGAGGACACAAGAGCAAGACTCCAGGTCCAGGCGCACAAGCCGCAATCAGAGCTCTTGCCAGAGCAGGTATGCTCATTGGAAGGATCGAGGACGTCACCCCCATTCCGCATGATACCACCCGAAGACCTGGTGGCAGAAGAGGAAGGAGGGTCTAAGCAAAGAAGGCTTAAATAGCCTTCTTCAATTTTTAAAATTAAAAATTCAGGAGTTGTTTGTTACATGGACGTTGAGATTCTCGGCACGACCGAAGGGCAACTTAGGGTCATTATACGCAACGTTGAGCCAGCCTTCGTCAATGCAATACGCAGGATTGTGATGGCAGAGATCCCAATTCCGGCCATCGAGAAAGTCTATATTGCCGAGAACACAGGCGTCCTTTATGATGAAATTATTGCCCATAGGCTTGGCCTCGTTCCATTAAAAGGCGGAGAAGCACTCATCCATCCGTCAGAATGTGACTGCGATGGGAAGGGCTGCTCAAAATGCGAATCCATACTTACCCTTGAGGTTGAGGCAACAGAAGACCACTTCTTAGTCTATTCTGGCAGGCTTAAGGCCGAAGGCTCAGTTTTTCCGTGCAATAATGAAATCCCAATTGTGGAGCTGAATCAGGGCCAACGTCTCACACTTGAAGCCCATGCTCGATTAGGTACAGCCAAGGAGCATGCCAAGTGGCAGCCTGTATCCGTTGCAACCGTAAAGTACGAACCCATCGTAAAGATCGATATGAAGTCATGTGATCTGTGTGGGCTCTGTGTTGAAGAGTGCCCGAAGAAGATCTTGGCAGCCAACGGAAAGAACTTGATAGTGACTTCACTGTGGGATTGCACCCTGTGCAAAGTCTGCGAGAGCATCTGCCCGAAGGGTGCAGTAAACATATCCTATAATGCTAATAATTCTATGCTCATGCTGGAAAGCACCGGATCAATGCCAAATGAGGAACTGGTGCTGGCAGCCTGTGATATTGTTTCGAATAAATGTTCAATGTTAAGAAATGCTTTGAAAGAATTACCGGAGGCACCGTAAATGGTTAAAAGAACTCTACCGACTAATCCCAAGACACGACACCTGATTAAGGTACTGAGAAGAGCGTCAAGATCAAATAACGCAGGAATATGGCGAGAGCTATCTGACTCGCTTTCCATACCTTCGAGAAAGAGGGTATCGATCAACCTAAGCAAGATCGACAAACTCGCGAATGAGGGGGAATTCGTTGCGATCCCAGGAAAAGTCCTTGGGTTTGGAAACCTTACGAAGAAAGTGGATGTCGCAGCCTTATCTTTCAGCCAAGCTGCAAAGGAAAAAATTGCACAGGCAGGTGGAAAGGCAGTATCCTTGGAAGTACTCCTGAACCTCAACCCGAGGGGCCGTGCTGTAAAGATCCTAAGGTGATTATGATGACCAACCCAATTTACATAGACGGAACGAATCTGCGATTTGGAAGGGTGGCTTCCAACGTAGCAAAGCAGTTGATTAATGGGAATTATGTTGTAGTTGTTAATGTTGAGAAGATGATCGTCTCCGGCAGCAAAGCCTCAGTCATGAGCAAGTATTCAAGATGGATGGGATTAAGGACCTACAAGAACCCCGAAGAAGTGGGTCCGAAGCACCACCGATCACCAGACAGGCTGCTGTTCTATTCCATAAGGGACATGTTGCCAAAAGCACCTAGCGGGAAGGAAGCTCTAAAACGCCTTAAGGTGTATCTTGGCGTCCCTGATGAACTGAAGAGCGTATCTCTGCAAAAGATTGAAGGAGCCGACCTAAAGACACTGAAAGGTAATTACATGGTTCTAGAGGAAGTATCAAGAAACCTAGGATGGGCTGTTCAATGAGCGAAAAAATCGTTGTTGTTAGCGGTAAACGAAAGACTGCCGTAGCCAGAGCTGTTGCCTACAGCGGAAATGGCAAGGTTTTCATAAATGATGTACCCCTTGAGCTGATGCGACCTGAGGTGGTGAAGCTAAAGATAGAAGAACCTGTCTTGGTGGCTGGCAAGGACTTTGCAAATACCGTTGATGTTCATATTAAGATAGAAGGCGGAGGAATGATGGGCCAAGCCGAAGCCGCCCGCGTCGTAGTATCCAACGCTTTGGCTGAATTCGGAGGAGAGGAGATCCGGAGGAGGCTCATGGAATATGATAGGCGAATGCTTGTCGAAGACCCCCGAAGGACTGAGCCTAAGAAATTCGGTGGCCACAGCGCAAGAAGAAGAAAGCAAAAATCCTACAGATAAGGTGGAAAACAAAAAATGATTATTCCTGTCCGCTGCTTTACCTGCGGCAAAGTGATAGCCGATAAATGGGAGCCGTTCAAGGAAGCTTTATCGAAGGGCGAAAACCCTGCGTTGGCCCTCGATTCGCTTGGGATCAAAAGGTATTGCTGCAGAAGGATATTCCTCGCACATGTGGAACTGATCGATGAATCTTTAAAATTCTCGATCCACGGAAAAGAAGAAGGAAAAATATAAAAGGTAAAGTTGGTTTCACCAAAGTTACATTACAATCACAGGTAGGATAATTCATGGCAACACTCGAAACTGCCGATCTGTTAATACCCCTTGAGGTATACCTCGCAGCCGGTATTCATATCGGCACTCATGTTAAAACAAACGACATGCGTCCATTCATATATCGGGTAAGGCCTGATGGTCTTTATGTGCTCGATGTGAGGAAGACTGACGAAAGAATAAGAACTTCATCCAAGTTTATTGCAAGGTTCAAGGCAGAAAAAGTTTATTCTGCATCCGCAAGGCAATACGGCTTTAAGCCTGTTGAGAAATTCTCTTCATTGATAGGCGGGAAGTCACTGACTGGTCGATTTATCCCAGGCACTTTTACTAATCCAAAGCTATCTAACTATGCAGAACCGGACCTGCTGATCGTAACCGATCCAAGAGCTGATTGGCAGGCTATGGTTGAAGCAGCTGAGGTTGGAATTCCAGTTCTGGGATTCTGCGATACAGATAATCGATCCCAGCTCATGGATCTTGTGATCCCAATAAACAACAAAGGGAGAAAATCGCTGGCATTGGCCTATTGGCTCTTAGCAAGGCAAGTCCTGAGGGAAAGGGGCGAACTTGGACCAACTGCTGAGCTTCCGGCATCCATCGAAGACTTCGAATCCAAGATGCTAGTTGCTGAAGAGGAGTATGGCGAATATGAACTTGAGGGATAGGCGTCCCCAAGTTTCTAACTCTTTTTATGAAGGAAAAGTTGAATCGTTAAGTAAACAGATCGAATGGTGCTTCCTGCACCAGGTGGGTCCAGGCAAACTCCCGAGCAAGCCAACCTCCTCAAGCCGTTCAATTACAGCCATTGTTTCTCCACATGCTGGCTACGTTTATTCTGGACCGATAGCTGCCCACGGTTACCTTGAGCTCTCTAAAGAACCAGTTCCAGAGATTATCGTAGTGATAGGGCCCAACCATACTGGCATGGGTGCAGGAGTTTCGGTATGGGGAGGTGGCGAATGGGAATTACCGTTCGGTAAAATTCAGATAGATAGGGTTATGGCAAAGTCCTTGGCCTGCTCAGGCATTGCCGAGGTTGATGAGACGGCACATCTTTACGAACATTCGATCGAAGTCCAGTTGCCATTTCTCCAGTATTTGTATGGCAGCAATTTTAAACTGATCCCCATATGCATGATGCTACAGGATGCAGGAACATCCATTGAGCTGGGATTGGGTTTGGCAGAGATGTTGAAAGGCAAATCGGCTCTAGTTGTGGCAAGCACGGACTTTTCGCATTATGTGCCCTATGCAATGGCCTACAAAAAGGATGCAATGGTCAGCGAAGCTATCCTAAGCATGGATCCACTTAAGGTTGGGAAGGTTGTAAGGGAAGAAAGGATTACCATGTGCGGTCCCGGTCCGGTTATGGCTGCCATGGCATTTTCAGTTGAACGAGGCGCAAAGTCCTTCAGAAAGTTGTGTTATGCCACCTCGGGGGATACCTCTGGAGATAAGGATGCCGTTGTCGGGTATGGCTCATTCTGCTTTTTCTGAATGATTGACTGCTTATCCTACCTCGCAGAGAAAGGATTAATCATCCTAAACAGCACTAATATAGATTGATGAAGATGACAAAGACAAGGATCAGCCTCTCTGTTCCCTTCACATTGCCAATCCTGGGCGAAGCTTTCATAGGCACGGGCAACCCCCTGCTGTCTGCTGCACTCGACCTGCCCCTGAACATTTCTGTTCAAATAGAGGATTCGGCAGTGCCCGATATCCCTATCCGATCGCCGAAAATTAGGAAGGTGCTAGAACGGTATCTCATTTCCCATGGGATTGGAGGAAAATATACGATATCTACTCCAATGATCGATCCCTCGGATTATGACTATGTCAGCGCCTCAGCTCTCTTGTTTCTTTCAAGTACTGAGGAGGCTCAGATCGATGCGCCATCACTATTGAACAAGGTTGATGGGAAATCTTTCATAACTCTTTCCCGGGCGTTGACTTCGCTGTCGGGAGGTTTTGTTGTAAGCAGGAAGGGTGAAGGCCTGATATCCCTTGAAGGCGCAATAGATGCGCATGTGCACCTGAAGCGCCTGCCCAGACGAAGTGGAATTCAGCGGAAAGTGACCCTTTTCTCAGAATCGTTTCCAGAACTTGCAGATCCCTTATGGCACCTATTGGGTCACCTTGTCCTGGATGGATGCGAGGCGGTGCGGAATGGGGATACTGAAAAACTCGGCAGGCTCATGGAGCTGGAGAACCGTTTGGCCCATTCCATGGGGCTATTGACCTTGGGCGACCTGCGTCGGATAGCCAAGCATGTTTCATCCTTCGGTGGGAAAGTAATCTGTTCCGAATCATTCGTTGGAGAGCTTATATTGGCACCCAACAATTCCTTGTCCTCCTGCCATGAGCGTTATAGCTTCACCTCTGATGGAGTGAGTGAGATTGGCACCAGTTGATTTTGTAATAAAGTTCGGGGGTAGTGCAATTACCCATAAGGAATTGCCCCTGACTCCAAACCTCGAGGTAATCCGGCGTATGGCTCTTGAGCTTTCCGAAGGAATCAAGCCAGGGAAGCGGCTTGTGCTCATCCACGGAGGTGGATCTTTCGGCCATTATGAAGCCCTGAAGTACCTTAAGGATAACCAGATCTCAGATCCATTGGGCATAGCTGCAGTCAGAGGATCGATGCTTGCCCTTACAAAGATAATCACCGACTCTTTTCTTGCGACCGGTCTTCCCGTATTTGCGATTACGCCTTCAAGTTGCATCATCCTTGAGGATGGAAAATTTAACTGCGCAAAATTCTTCCTGGAACCAGTCGAGAGATGCCTTGACGGCGGTTTAATTCCCATGCTGGGGGGTGATGTGGTTTTCGATAGGTCAGGTAGCACCCGTATTCTTTCTGGGGACACACTAGCCCAGCAGCTGGCACTGAATCTGGATGCTGGAATGCTTGCTTTTGGCACCGATGTGGATGGAATAATGATCAATGGGCAGCTTGTCCACAAGGTTGCCCTGGAAGAAATAGCAAAATATTCGAAGATGATTGGGAGCCGTGCAGGCGATGTGACCGGCGGCATGGCGGGGAAGGTGCGCGAGATTGGGAACTACCTTTCAAAGGGCGGAAAGCATGCTCTAATTTTTAATGCGACAAAACCTTTATTGCTGAAAAAGCTCTTGTTGGGTGAAAAAGTCGAAGGCACATATATTGGTTAGCGGTTAGGTTAGTTGGTGAACCCCCAGTGATATCAGATCGTAAACTCTCCCATCTTGAGATTTGCCGCGACCGCAATGTAGGATCAAGAGGCAAACCGACCCATTTGGCAGATGTTGAGCTTATCCATTGTGCCATGCCTGAGCTCAATATTGACGATGTTAAGCTCTCAGCCAACCTATTCGGGAAAAGCCTGCGTGCTCCGGTCCTAATATCTGCGATGACCGGTGGTCATCCTGCAACAAAAAAGGTGAATGAGAATTTAGCTAAGGCTGCGGATGAACTGGGGCTTGGCATCTGCATTGGGAGCCAACGCGCAGCTATTGAAGACAGCAGGATGGAAGATAGTTTCCGGATAGTCAGAGAAGTGTCGGATAAGCTGCTTGTGATTGGGAATATTGGGGCAGCACAGTTATTGGATGATAATGCCGTAAATATTGCTGAACGGTCATTGGCAATGGTGGATGCAGATGCCCTAGCAGTTCATCTGAACCCGCTTCAGGAATTGGTTCAGCCCGAGGGCGATACAAGGTACAAAGGAATTTTGAAGAATCTCAAAAAAATTGTAAAGTCCCTAAAGAAACCTGTCATGGTTAAAGAGACAGGATGCGGCATATCCAGGGAAGTAGCCAGATCCCTTGCCTCTACAAGCATCGCAGCCATTGATATTTCAGGCGTTGGCGGCACCAGTTGGGCTGCCGTAGAGCATTACAACGCCCAGCTTCGAGGAGACAAATTCAAATCAGAAGTGGCTGATACCATGTGGGATTGGGGTATCCCCACAGCCATGGCTGTCTGCGAAGTAGCCTCCTTGGGATGTGGCATTCCGATTATTGCTTCAGGAGGCATAAATAATGGCTTGGATATGGCAAAATGTATTGCCCTAGGCGCAAGCTACGTGGGTGTTGCCAGACCAATTCTATTGCAGGCTTTTGAAAGCCATATTGCAGTTTCATCAAAACTTGAAAGGATGGTCCATGAGTTGATTATAAGTACCCTTCTTACGGGATGCAAATCAGTGGAAGAGCTCCAAAGAGTTCCCAAGGTCATTGGGGGAGACCTGCTTAACTGGGTCAACCAGCGGGGTCTGGCGGTGGTCAAGGGTGCTTGAGGAATCCATCCGCAAGACAGCCGAGGCTGTTGACCTGCTGATAGAAGCCTCCTTAATGGGGAACGGAAGCCCCTTGTATAAATCGGCCTACCACCTGCCAAGCCAGGGTGGGAAGCGGATGCGCCCATTTCTAGTAGTAAAGTCCTGCGAGCTTTCGGGCGGAGATGTTAGAAAAGCCCTTCCGGCCGCAGCGTCCGTAGAGCTCCTGCATAACTTTACTTTAGTGCACGATGACATTATGGACAATGATCTGCTCCGAAGGGGGTCCCCGACAGTTCATACTGTTTGGGGTATCCCGATGGCTATACTAAGTGGAGATCTCCTTTTTGCCAAAGCCTTTGAGGTACTGCTGGCGGGAACAGTCAGCAGCGATGCCCTCAGAAGATCGGGCCAGGTGCTTGCGGAAGCTACTGTGCGCCTATCAGAAGGCCAATCGTTGGACATGTCTTTTGAGGATCAATTGGAAGTCTCCGAAGCTGAATATCTGGAAATGATCTCAGGAAAGACTGCGGCGTTGTTCGAAGCTTGTGCCAAAATAGGCTGTATAATTGCTGGTGGCAATGAAGATGCGATAAAGTCCCTCGGTCGCTATGGATGGAATATGGGCATGGCATTCCAGATATTTGATGATTATTTGGGGCTCACATCCAAAGAGGAGGTGCTCGGCAAATCAGTCGGCAACGATATCCGGGAAGGTAAAAAAACCCTAATCGTAATTAAAACCCTTGAAACGTCTGTGAAAGAACCGCTCATACGACTTCTTGGTCAGAAGAATGCTTCGGATGCTGATCTTACTTCATTAATTTCTGAGATCAAATCACATGGTATTTTGGATTACGTTCGAGGGAAAGCTGTATTTTATGTTGAATCAGCCAACTCTTCGATCTCCGGTTTCCCCGACTCGCCAGCCAAGGATGAATTAATTGAGCTTGCTGAATATACTATCATGCGGCGGAAGTAATCTATTCTCCTTTTTTTTGGTAACTATAGGTAGAGTTTAGCTTTCACCATCAATTTAAGTGTAAAGTATCCATAAAAAAATTCTGCCGATTTGACATTTATAACATAATCACAAATAAGCTTCCATAAATCATCATGGAAAAAATGATGGTGTTTTTTGCCATAGCTGTGTTATAAACTAGCGTTTTATGGTAAATTTAGATTATATACCATATTGTATTGGTTAATGATGGAAGTTTTGGCATTATCAAGAATACCCTTTGCATGACCAAATCTCCTAGCTTCTTTTTAAAAAAGTGACTTGAACATTATTTTTGCAGATTTTGATGATAATTCTGATTTTCTCTGCGTTTTTTACCCTTTAGGCACTGACCGATCACCATCATTTTTACCCTAAAAATTCAGGACCATTGGCTAAAAATGACCATAAATTGGCTGATTAATAATAGATTTTTGGCATTTTTAATGCTCCGAAACCCTAATTTAATCGGATTAATATTGGTCTTTAGCATATTCAGCGAAAGAACATATGCCGAAAGTTCATTCAAATAACCGAGGAGATCATATTGGGCGAAAATGACCATTTACGCAATTTGCTAAGGAACTACGCCCTAGTAAATGCATTAAAATATGGCGGTAAAGCTAACCCTAAAGCCGTGGCCGGGATGGCTCTTTCTGAGGACGCATCCCTAAAATCAATGGCTTCTGAAATATTCAGGATTGCAGATGAAGTTGTCCGCGATGTCAACGTAATGTCCCCTGATGACCAGAAAGCTACTGCAAGTTCATTGAACTTAATAGTGATGGAAAAGCCAAAGGTCATTGAGCATATTTTGCCCAAACTCCCAAACGCAGATAAATATTCCCGGATCAAAGTCCGTTTTGCCCCAAATCCAGATTCGGTTATACACCTTGGAAACACTCGTGCAGCAATATTGAGCGATGAATATGCCAAGATGTACAAGGGTCTCTTTGTCCTTAGGTTCGAGGACACTTCCCCTTCGGTCAAGCCCCCCGAACCGGAGGCCTACGAAGTCATAAAGACTGATTTGAAATGGCTTGGGATCAACTGGGACGAGGAGTATACCCAGTCAGACAGACTCCCCATTTATTATGAACATGCAGAGCGGCTGATCGCTTTGGGCGGAGCCTACATCTGCAACTGTCCGAGCGACGCATTCCGAAACCTGATTGCTGTTAAGAAACCCTGCCCCTGCCGAGAGCTTCCAGTGGAAGAGCACTTCAAACGCTGGAAGGCAATGCTCAGCGGAAAGATCAAACGCGGCGAAGCTGTTATGAGGATAAAAACTGACATAGGACACCCCAATCCTGCCATCAGAGACTGGCCCGCAATGCGCATAGATACAAAACCTCACCCAAGGTTAGGAACTAAATTCCGTGTTTGGCCCCTGTATAATTTTGCGGCTGGCATCGACGATCACCTCATGGGCATAACCCACATTCTGCGGGGCAAAGAGCATGAGGTCAACATGATCCGGCAAAAGTACATGTATAGATATTTTGGATGGACATATCCGGAGGCTATCCATTACGGGCGCCTTAAGATAGAGGGCACAGTACTAAGCAAATCGAAGATAAGGCAAGGCATAATTGATGGGGTTTATAAGGACTGGAGCGACCCTCGCCTAGGCACGATCGCAGCTCTTAGGAAGAGAGGGTTCCTTCCTGAAACCATGAGGAAACTTATCTTGGAAGTTGGAGTGAGACCATCCGAAGCTATGATTAGTTGGGAAAATCTTGAGTCCATAAACCGAAAAATGCTTGATCCCATATCGAAACGCTTCATATTCATCTTGAATCCGGTTAGGTTCGAGATCACTGGCATTGAAAAGGATTTTTTGGCTCAGATTCCATTGCACCCCGACCACCCCGAATGGGGTGTAAAGCCATTTACCGTAGGACCACAGAAGAACTCAATAATGATACCCTCTCGGGATGCGGCTTCATTTAATGAAGGATCCGTATTCCGTATGATGAACCTATTCAATGTAAAGGTTACAGGAGTAGGCAAAGGGCGCTTTTTGAGCGAAGACGTAGCGGATGCGAGGAGGAGAGATGCTCATATCATCCAATGGTTACCTGATGAGACCTGTACGGAACTTTCGATAATAAAGCCCGATGCCAAAATCGAATCAGGCGTTGTTGATCCCGCAGTTCCGAATGAGAACCTACCCGCCACTTTCCAGTTCTACAGATATGGCTTTGTGAGGGTGTATTATGAAGATGGCAAAATTCTTGGCTACTTCACCCATGGTTAGTCATTGCCACTGACCACAAAGCTCATAACCCCCTTTCCTTTTCTTTAAACGAAATAAGCGATGAAGACATCTGAGGTAGAAAAAATGTCTAAGAAACCAATGTTTGTAAGATTTGACGTGACTCCAGAGATCATGGAGCGCGCATATGAAACTGTAAAACTTGCCAAGGATGACGGTAAGCTTAGAAAAGGCGCAAATGAAGCCACAAAAGCAGTTGAACGCGGAATTGCAAGGCTTCTTGTCATTGCGCAAGATGTAGATCCACCTGAAATTGTTGCACACCTTCCTCTATTGGCTGAAGAGAAAAAGATAACCTATGTCTATGTAGACTCAAAGACAAAGCTCGGAGAGGCTGCAGGTATTGACGTCCCATCCGCAGCTATTGCTGTTGTTGAGGCAGGCAAAGGAAAACCATTGATGGAAGAGGTAATTTCCAAAGTTTCTGCCCTCCGGTTAAAGGGCACACCAGAACCTAAGGCTGAGGCTCCTGCAAAGCAGGTAGAGGCGCCAAAGGAAGCACCAAAGGCGGAAGTGGCGGAAAAGCCAAAGGAAGAAACGGTTGTTAAGTCCGAAGAGGCACCGAAGAAGGCACCGAAGAAGAAGGCGCCTAAGAAGACCGAGAAGGCAGAGGCACCAAAGACAGAAAAAGGGGAAGCATAATCCCCATCCTTTTATGGAGGCCAGCTGAATGAGCCACGAAGCAAGCGAAGCGTCACCATCGGAAGTGATCCAGATAGTAGGTCGCACAGGTGTTACTGGTGAAGTCATCCAGGTGAGGGTTCGCGTGAACGAAGGCAAGGACAAGGGCCGTATCCTTACAAGGAATGTCAAGGGGCCTATCCGAGTCGGGGACATACTTATGCTTAGGGAGACTGAGCGCGAAGCCAAGAAGCTAATGCCGAGGTAATGAGCTTAAAATTTTTAGATTGGGGCGTTGAAAAATGGTCAGAATATACAAATGTTCATTCTGCAGCAAAGACATGCCCGTAGGCACGGGATTGATGTATGTGAAGAATGACGGCACAGTTCTGAGATTCTGCTCAAGCAAGTGCAGAAAGAATATGCTCGAACTAAATCGCATACCCCGCCATTTCAAGTGGTCCAAGCCTAAGGTGGCCACTAAATGATAGAACGGACTTTTGTCATGATTAAGCCCGATTCTATCGTAAGAGGATTGATAGGCGAGGTTTTGGGAAGGCTCGAGAAAAAAGGCCTAAAAATTGTTGGCATGAGGATGATCCACATGTCCGAAGCTCAGGCCAATAACCTGTATGCCGTTCATTTGGAAAAGCCTTTCTTTAAAGATCTGGTCGGTTTTATAAGGTCAGCTCCGGTTGTTGTATTGGCAGTGGAAGGCGAGAGCGTAGTTACTGTTGTAAGGCGAGTAATCGGGGCGACTGATGCAAAGGAGGCACTCCCGGGGACAGTTCGAGGGGACCTTTCCTGCTCAAAGAGCATGAATGTTATTCATGCGTCCGATTCGCTAGAGAATGCTCAAAAAGAGCTTTCCATTTTCTTTACCGACTCGGATCTGATGAAATACAGCCGGCTTGATGCCAACTGGGTCTGTTAAAAAGACCTGTCTTTTCTTTTTTTCTTTAGCAAACATCTTTTCTTAGTATTTCAGTTCATAATGCAAATGTTCGACTCATCTTATGTTGATCAACAAATAAAAGCAAGTGTACATTTAACTGACATCGTGATTTCAAATGCCGGTTAGACAGCCTATCGTGACCGTTTTGGGGCATGTCGATGTTGGCAAGACGCTGCTCTTGGACAAGATAAGAGGCAGCGCAGTCATGTCGCGCGAGGTTGGGGCCATGTCTGCAGCCCAATGGGTGCAGTGGTAAACCCAACACATCGGCGCAAGCTTCTTGCCAATTGACGTAGTGGAAAAGTACTGTGCCACGATAATCAAGGGCTTCCAGACAAAAATTACCATACCTGGAATATTGATTATCGATACGCCAGGTCACGAAGTGTTTTCCAATCTGCGGGTAAGGGGAGGATCGGTTTCGGACATATCGATCCTAGTAATCGACATGATGGAAAGCGTAGAAAAGCAAACCGAAGAATGCATAGACATCCTGCGGAGTCGGAAAACCCCTTTTGTTGTGGCGGCTAACAAAGTCGATAAAATTCCGGGTTGGCAATCTCACCCAGATAAAACTATTGCAGATTCCTATAAACTCCAATCTCCAACTGTGCAGGAAAGGTTTGACCAGAGACTTTACACAATCGTCAGGGATTTGTCTAAATTTGGCTTCTCGTCAGATCGATATGACCGCATCCGCGATTTCACAAAATCGGCGGCAATTGTTCCAACAAGCGCCGTCACGGGCGAAGGCATTCCTGAACTTCTTGCCCTTATCTGCGGCCTTGTCCAACAGTATATTGTGAAGCGCTTGGGAGTTACTGACGGTCCAGGAAAAGGTGTGGTCCTTGAAACCAAGGAAGAGCCTGGACTTGGGAATACGATAGATGTAATCCTATATGATGGTATTTTCTGCAAAGGCGATCAGATAGTTGTGGGAAGTTTTGATGGCCCCCAGGTAACCAAGATACGCGCCCTGCTATTGCCCAAGCCAATGGAAGACACCATGGATCCTGAGGACAAATTCCAGTATGTTGATACGGTTGTGGCTGCGGCTGGTGTGAAGATCGTTGCAACTGGTTTAGAGAAGGCTGTCGCAGGCGCTCCAATATTGGTAGCCAATACTCCTGCTGCGGAAAAGGAAGCATGTAGGAAGATAAAAGAGGAATTGTCAGAACTCAGGTTTGCCTCCGATACCGAGGGCGTTGTTGTAAAGGCCGACACGCTGGGGTCCTTGGAAGCACTTGTAAAATTCCTCAAAGATCAGGGAATACCGGTTCGCATATCAGACATTGGTCCGGTGAGCAGACGGGATCTTATTGAAGCAAGTATTGTGAAGCGAAGTAAGCCCGAGTATGCCGCAATTGTGGGATTCAACATTAAAACTACCCCAGAAGCGGAGGTAGAGGCAAAGGACAGGAATATCCCTATCTTCACAAGCAATGTGATTTATCATATAGTCGACGAATTCAAAGCTTGGTCTTCAAAACTCCTTGAAGATATGCGCACAAAGGAGTTTTCCCAGTTGACGCTCCCGGGGGAGATACGCATTCTGCCTGGATGCATCTTTAGGAAGAATTCTCCTCCAATAGCTGGCATCGAAGTCCTGGCTGGAACCATAAAGCCTGGCTACAATCTTACCAAGAAGGATCTTACGCCTATTGGGAGCATTAAAGAAATTCAGGATAGCGGAAAGAACCTCCAAGAAGCAAAAAGGGGTGATAAGGTGGCGGTATCCTTGAAATCAGACATAACATTGGGAAGGCAAGTTCAGGAGAATGAATCCCTGTTTGTGGCACTGCCAGATAACGATCTATTTCTGCTTAAGGAAAAATACAAAGGTCAGCTTGACGAGCAGTCATTGGAAGTAATTGAAAAGATTATGAAGATAAAATGGAAGAGCGTGGGTCTCTGATAAGCATACTATGCCGAGTCGACTCTGCATTATGCTCTGATGTGCCTGCAAAACGATTTACTTCCCGAAAGGGATATAAACACTCTTATGCTTCGAACTTCTACCAACAATAGCAATTTCTACGGTGATTAAGATTGGTTGAGTTTAAAGTCGTAGTTTCTAATTCAGCTGATGGTACTTCAAAGACTGTTGCGGTGGCTGATGCCCAGGCACAGCAGTTAGTGGGGCTCAAAATAGGAGACGCATTCAACGGAGAATCCTTTGGCTTTCCAGGAAAGGAGCTTATAATTACAGGCGGGACGGATAAGAGTGGAATTCCTCTTAGAGGCGATATCCCTGGAGGGGCAAAGAGGCGCATACTCCTTTCTGGAATCCCGGGCTACCACCCTGATGAGGATGGTGCACGAAAGAGGAAGCTAGTAAGGGGAAGCATGATCACCGAGGATCTGGTCCAGATCAACGCTGTTTTGAAAGCCGAGGAGGCAGGGAAGAAGAGTGAGTGAAGAAAAGAGGCAGCCCGAATGTAACATTGGTCTAACTGGTCACGTTGATCATGGCAAGACGACCGTGGTTGCCGCTTTAAGCGGCGTTTGGGCCGCTCACCACAGTGAAGAACTCAAAAGAGGAATTACCATAAAGTTAGGCTATGCGGATACTATTTTCCGAAAATGCCCTGAAGATGCTGAACCCGAATGCTACATGACCGTAAAAACCTGCCCTAGACACAACATTGAAACTCAGTTCCTAAGGAAGGTTTCTTTTGTCGATGCGCCAGGCCACGAGAGCCTTATGGCTACTATGCTATCTGGCTCTGCCCTTATGGATGGCGCAATGCTCATCATATCTGCCGCTGAGGAATGCCCCCAGCCCCAGACAAGGGAGCATCTGGTGGCATTAGAGATTATCGGTGTAAAGAATATCATCATTGTCCAGAACAAGATCGACGCTGTTGATCGCGACAAGGTTATTGCGAATTACAACCAGATAAAAGAATTCATTAAAGGAACCATTGCCGAAGGCGCGCCAATTATACCACTTTCGGCGCTTCATGGATCTAACGTCGATTATCTCATCCAAGTACTGCAGGAAAAGATACCAACACCTAATAGAGACTCTTCAAAGCCTGCACGCATGTTTGTTGCAAGATCCTTTGATATCAATAAACCAGGTGCAACTCCCGATCAGTTCAAAGGGGGGGTGCTGGGAGGATCTCTTGTTCAGGGTCGGCTCAAGGTCGGCGACGATGTTGAGATAAGACCTGGAATAAAGATCGAACAGGGTGGCAAGATCACCTATGAGCCTATAATCACTTCAATTTCAAGCCTCATGTCAGGCAGCAATTCGGTTAATGAAATAGGTCCCGGAGGGCTGGTCGGATTAGGCAGCTGCTTGGACCCTGCCCTAACCAAAGCTGACAATCTGGTGGGCAGCGTTGTAGGAAAACCAGGTACTCTTCCGTCGACCAGGACCGAGCTGAGGTTGAAGGTAACCCTGCTGGATCGAGTAGTGGGAACAAAAGAGATGCAAAAGGTCGAGCACCTTAAGGCAAGGGAAAACCTGATGCTCGTAGTGGGCTCTTCAGTCACCGTGGGCGCTGTGACCGCTGCCTACAGCAATGAAGCCCAGCTTTTGCTAAAGCGCCCTGTCTGCGTTGAAGATGGCGCGAGGGTTGCCATAAGCAGGATGCTGGCCAACCGCTGGCGGCTGATAGGCTATGGATTTGTTCAGCAGTGAGACGCCCAGAGCCGTACTGCTGGACACTAATATACTCATGTACGCTGCATCGCGCCCCTACGATATAGTCTATATGCTAAACAAGAAAGGCATAACTGATGTTCGGGTCCCCATTTTTGTAATTAACGAACTAGAATGGCTATCTAAAGGACCTGGATTAAAGCAGACTAAATTTGCAAAACTTGCCTTGGAGATCGCGAAGTCTTTCCGAATTTTAAATGGCGCTTTCTCAGGAACGACCGTTGATGACAAGCTGTTGAACTTGGCCAAGACGGATGGCTACATCGTTGCCACTGCTGATGCGCCACTGAGAAGGAGACTAACCGTCGAAAACATTGAAGTCATATACCTCAAGGACGGTCGCTTAATAATGGATTAGCCACACTCTTAATAAGATCAAATCTCGTTTTCAACTTTCCAACGACAACAAGTTTTTATAGCCCGATTAATAGGCATACAAATAATCGTTATTTCTGGTGATTATCATGTATAAGCTATTGCACATGAACGACGTCGTGCGCATACCTCCTGAAAAATTCGGTGCGCCGCTGGAACAAGTGGCATCAGAGGTTCTGCGGACTTCCTATGAAGGAGTTGTCATGCGCGAGTTCGGTGCTGTTCTGGCAGTTCTAAATGTAACTGTGTCTAGCATTGGAAAAATCCTCCCAGGGGATGGTGCAATATTCCACAAAACCACTTTTGATCTCTTGGTTTACACTCCACTGATCCAGGAAGTTGTGGAGGGCGAAGTTGTTGAGGTTACGGACTTTGGTGTTTTTGTCAGGATCGGACCGATGGATGGATTAGTGCATGTTTCCCAGGTAATGGATGATTTCATTACATATGACGAAAAAAGAGGAGCTTTAATCGGCAAGGAGAGCCAGAGAGTCCTTGAAAAAGCAATCCCCGTCCGAGCAAGGATCATAACTGTAAGCCTCAGTGGGGGGGCCTCTCGGAGCAGCAAGATTGGGATGACCATGCGCCAGCCATTCTTGGGCGCTATGAGTTGGGTTGAGGAAGACCTCAAAAAAGCAAGAGGGGAACCCGTAAAAAAGGCGGATGAAAAGGCTTCGAATGAGAAGAAGTGATTTGAATGAGTGAAAAGAGGGAATCTACATCCTCCACAAAATATGCCTGCAGGAAATGCAAATTCATTTTGGGGGAAGATGATAAAAAGTGCCCCGTTTGTGGAAGCACAGATCTTTCTGATGAATGGAGCGGCATTGTAATTATTATGGATCCAGAATCCAAGATGGCTGAGATTATCGGCGCCAAAAAACCAGGGCGGTATGCCATTAAGGTGAGATGAAACTTTTGAGTGCCCTGAGGTTGCCTGACCACCTTAGGGGCAAGCTTTCAAGGGTCTATGGCAATTTGCTTTGTGGCGAACCGTCTAGTAATGTAAAAACTGTACTTGCCCAGATTAATTCAGTACGCCCTCCCAAAGTCACCATCGTCGGTGATTTTACATTGAAGGCTTTCATAGATGCTGGCTACAGACCAGATCTTGGCATATTTGATAATAAAACCCGGCGCGATGCTTTTGTAACGCACGAACCCCCAACGATTCAGGTCACCAATCCGCCGGGATTAATTACCAACGAAGCCATAATTGCAATAAGGCAGTCCCTGTCATCCAAGGAAAAAATCATGCTTCTAGTCTTGGGAGAAGAGGATCTGCTTTCTCTTGTTTCTATATTGGAATCTCCAGAAGATTCACTGGTGATCTATGGGCTCCCAGACAAAGGGATGATAGTGATTACTGTTACAAAGACAATAAAGGAAAAAATGAGAAAGCTGCTCAGCCAATTCCCCAGAATTGATTGGCAGCCCTAATGCGCTATTGGCTTAGCACCAGCCCTTCAATCTCATCGCATTTACTACGCGTTCAACCGCGCAAACGTAGGCAGCCATTCTCATGTCTACTTTGTACTTTGTATAAGCTGCATAGGTTGCATTGAACGCATCGGTCATGAGCCTGTCAAGCTTCTGGACAACCTCTTCGTAGCACCAGTAATAATTCTGCAGGTTCTGAACCCATTCAAAGTAGGAAACGCTTACGCCACCCGCATTGGTCAATATATCTGGCACAACCATTACACCCTTCTTGAAGAGGATCTCATCAGCCTCTGGGGTTGTTGGCCCGTTCGCACCTTCCAATATGAGTTTTGCCTTTATCTTGTCTGCATTCTTTGCTGTTATTTGGTTCTCCAAAGCCGCTGGGATTAATATGTCGCATTTCAGCTCAAGAAGATCTTCATTAGATATCTCCTTAGCACCGGGATAGCCTGCAAGCTGCCCATTCTTTGCTTTGTACTTTTCAACATCATCGACGTGGAAACCTTTCGGGTTATATATGCCCCCCTTGGAATCGCTCAGGGCGATCACCTTGCATCCGAATTCTTCCATGAACTTTGCAGAATAGGATCCTACATTGCCAAATCCTTGGACCGCAACATCAGCTTTCTTAAAGTCTATGCCAAGTTTCTTAGCAGCCTCTCGAGCCACAAACGATAGTCCTCTCCCGGTGGCTTCTGCCCTTCCCTTTGAGCCGCCTATCTCCAATGGCTTACCTGTTACGACTCCTGGGAAATTACCTCTGTTGAGCTTATTGAACTCATCCAGGAACCAGGCCATCTCCTTTCCGCCTGTATTCACGTCTGGCGCTGGCACATCCTTTTCTGGACCAACAATTCCGCTAATAGCTGCAAAATATTCCCTTGAGAGCCTTTCCAGTTCACCGGCACTCATTTCCTTTGGATTGCATATGATCCCTCCCTTCCCTCCACCAAGGGGGATCCCTGCAACAGAACACTTCCATGTCATCCAGATGGATAGTGCCATAACCTCCTCGATGGTAACGCCTGGGTGATACCTTACACCTCCCTTGAACGGGCCAAGGGCATCATTGTGCTGTGATCTAAATCCTTTGAAAACCTTGATCTTTCCATTATCCATTTTAATGGGTATGAAGACGGAAAGTACCCGCTTTGGGTATTTCAACATCTCATGGGTATTTGGATCCAGCTTCATAATTTTAGCGCATTTATCAAGCTGCTCAACTGCCATGTCATAAGGTGTCCTCTCAACCAAAATTAAACGCCTCTTTGGCTTAGTATTACATTCAATCTTGCATGCCTCTAAATATGCTTTTCTTTAATTAATCTAGTATTGTGACAATATTCCGCAATCTCTTGAAGATTTTTTTATGAAAATCACTATTTTATATTTGTATTAGAGCGGAATGCTCTACTTTCTTTTTCATGTAGTTTCAATAGGAAAGCTAAAAAAGGAGTAATACTTTTCTTACCCCGAAATGGATGTGGTAAGATGTCCCAAGAGGTCGCATATCAGATATCAATCATAGAAGATAAAGTCAATCCGCTCATGGAGAGGCGAGAGCTCAAGGTCGAAATAGCCTCTCAGTCGACCCCGAAAAGGGATTTGCTAAGGAAGTCGATTGCCTCTTCACTCAAGGTTCCAATTGAGAGGATCTTTGTCAAGAATGTCCTTTCCTCCTATGGTACCAGTGTCAGCATCTGCAAGGTTAATGTCTACGATAATGGCGAAAGGGCTAAGAGCATTGAGCCAAAACATATTCAGCTTCGGAATCTTTCAAGGGAAGAGCGAAAGCAGGCATTGACCCCTGCCCCCAAAAAGGAGTAACAGGTGAATTACAATGGTAAAATCATCAGCACTCTATGAAGTTGACTATAAACAGGAAACAATCAAGACAAAGAACAAGAAATGCTCCCGATGTGGAAGGATGATGGCTAAGCACATGAAGCCAAATCCACGATGGGCATGTGGCTATTGCGGCTATACTGAATTTATAAGGTCCTAAAAGGCAGAGCGGCCATGAGCTCAGTGCAGCATGTGCTGGGCATTGAATGCACCGCACACACATTTGGGTGCGGGATTATTTCTTCAGAAGCAGCCGTGCTCTCCAATATAAAATCTGAATATACCCCAAAAGCTGGAGGCATCCATCCAAGGGAGGCAAGTCAGCACCATACTGAATTTGCCTCTGCAACAGTAAAGGAAGCACTGCAGAGATCGGGGTTAACCCTTTCCAAAATTGATGCCATAGCTTTCTCTTCAGGTCCAGGCCTTGGTCCATGCCTCCGCACCGGAGCAACCGTAGCTCGAATGCTTTCCCTTTTAATCGATAAACCATTGATTCCGGTAAATCACTGCATAGCGCACATCGAAATCGGTAGGGCAATTACCAAAGAAGATGACCCCTTGGTAGTTTATGTATCTGGGGGCAATACCATAGTGTCGGCATATTCTGACGGTAGGTACAGGATATTTGGGGAGACTTTGGATGTTGCTCTCGGCAATTGCCTAGACACCTTCGCACGAGCCCTTGGGTTGCCCCATCCTGGTGTTCCAAAGCTCGAAGCATTGGCAAATGAGGGGAAGATTTTCATCCCACTTCCCTATGTCGTCAAAGGTCAGGATATGTCCTATTCGGGGCTTCTAACAACCGCGATAAGGCAGATAGGCAAAACTGAACCGAAGGATCTTAGCCTTAGTCTTCTGGAGGTGGCCTATGGAATGCTTGCCGAGGTCACAGAAAGGGCTCTAGCCCATACTGAAAAAGCGAGTGTGCTACTGACAGGAGGAGTAGCCAGAAGTCTGCGGCTACAACGCATTCTGGCATCAGTCTGTCGGGAGCATAATGCCCGCTTCTATGTGGTTCCGCCGGATTTGGCTGGAGACAATGGGGCAATGATAGCTTGGGCAGGTTACTTGGCATTCAGGGAAAATCTCTCGGTTCCTGTGGAATGCAGTTTCATTAGGCCCAAATGGCGTTTGGATGAGGTTGAGGTTCCATGGCGGAAATGAATCTGAAACTCATTAAGAAAGGGGCTGAAGCGGAATTATACCGTGGTCAGTGGCTTGGTTATGATGCAATATTCAAGAGGCGAGTAAGAAAGGAATACAGGAATGCTGATCTGGATGCATATATCAGGGGATCTCGGACTTCACTGGAAGCAAAACTCCTTGCTCAGGCAAGGAAGCTTGGCGTTCCAACTCCAGTAGTTCTCTTTGTAGACTTGAGAAATTATGAGATAATAATGAACCACATTCCAGGGATTTCTGTTAAGAAGCTGATCGACACATTGGACGTTCCTTCGGTAAAAAGCCTCTTCTCCACTATAGGTGAGATGGTGGGAAGACTGCACCTGGGGGGGCTGGTTCACGGAGATCTAACCACCTCAAACATTCTTGTATTCAATAACAGTGTTTTTTT
The DNA here is from genome assembly GCA_028683025.1 of Candidatus Methanomethylicus sp. GTDB lineage: Archaea > Thermoproteota > Methanomethylicia > Methanomethylicales > Methanomethylicaceae > Methanomethylicus. The sequence goes on from JAJRAB010000089.1 coordinate 21,165, forward strand.
CATTGACTTCGGCCTCGGCGAATACACATCGGAATTGGAGGCTAGGGGAGTGGATATCCATCTTATGCGCCGTGCCCTTGAAAGTTCCCACCATGCAGTCTCAAAAGTAGCTTACACTAGTTTCATTGATGGTTATAAAGGCATAATGAAGGAAATGGGAAAGGAAATATTAATCAGGGTAGATGAAATCCGACGCCGTGGCAGGTATGTAGAGGGAGAGAGATAGCCAAGCTGAATGGTAAATGAGTTGATCTTAATGAAACCAATTCTGTTTGTGACAGGGAATCAGCACAAATGTGAAGAGGCTAGCCGTGCATTGGCCGAATATGGCATTACCTTAAAGATGGCTAACTGTGAAAAAGTAGAGATACAATCGGATTCATTAGGCGAAATTGCCCTGTATGCTGCAAACTGGGCAGCCATGAAACTCGGCACAGCCGTATTAGTGGAGGACTCTGGTCTATTCATTAAATCTCTTGGCGGTTTTCCTGGTCCCTTCTCCTCCTATGCCCACAAGACCATTGGCTGTGGGGGCATATTGAGCCTAATGTCAGGGGAATCTGACCGAAAGGCATTCTTCGAGGCAGCTGTTGCCTATGTAGCCCCCAATGCGAAACCCCAAATCTTTACAGGATTGATCGATGGGGAAATTGCAAGATCGGTGAGGGGCTCTCAGGGTTTTGGTTTTGATCCCATTTTTGAGCCCGACGGTTACGGAGGAAAGACTTTTGCAGAGATCTCATTATTAGAAAAAACTTCCCTTTCCCACAGGGGTAAAGCCTTCAGATGCTTTGGTAAATGGTACTCGGAATGCCTCAAGAGCACTACTCTTAAATAACTGTTTTTTATTCTATGCTTTGCTTAGGTGGCCTCATTGAGGAAAAGTAAGATTAAGGGAAGTTCGCACTCAATAAGACCGATCGAAAGCGGAGCCCCGAAATGGGTAAAGTCTTCCGCCGAAGAGGTCGAGTCGATTATTCTAGATGTATCAAAGAAAGGAGTTTCACCATCCCAGATAGGTGTACTTCTGCGGGACCAGTATGGCGTTCCACTTACAAAACAGGTTACAAACAAAAAGCTAGTCTCAATCCTTGCCGAGAAGGGCATGGCTCCAGCGATTCCAGAGGATCTCTTTAACCTGATCAAGCACACCCGTGCCATAAGAGCCCATATGGAAGAACACCCCAAAGACATGGGCTCGAAGAGGGGTCTCCAGTTGCTCGAGTCAAAGATCAACCGGCTGGCAAAGTATTATAAGGCAAATGGCAAATTACCACGCGACTGGAAATATTCACCAGAAAAAGCATCGATCCTAGTTCGCTAAGGGGGATACCTTCCGTGTCCCTCTCCGGGGGATCCTTTGCGGATTTTGAGGAGAAGGCCCGTTTGGCCGCCTCCCAACTCTTATCTATTAAACCAGATGAATCTTTGCTCCTTATCTCCCATTTGGATGCAGATGGCCTTTCGGCTGGAAGCATCATGATGGCTGCACTCCTCAAAGCTGGAAAGTCCCCCCATCTGCGCATAGTTAAACAGTTGGATGAATCCGTAATCAAGGACATTTCCCAACTTCGGCCTCGTTTTGCCGTGTTTACTGACATGGGAAGCGGGCAGAAGTCGATGCTTGGGAAAATGGATGGCACAACGCCAGTAATTATTGATCACCACCAACCTGAAAAGATGGATAAAGATTTGGGTTTTATGGAGGTCAACGCCCACCTATGCGGATTTGATGGCTCTTCGGACATATCCGCATCCGGTACAGCTTTTCGGGTAGCATTGAAGATGGATCCATATAACGCCCTGCTTGCTCCACTGGCTCTGGTAGGTGCTTTGGGCGATTTGCAGGATAAGGGAGAGCGGAGCACGCTAACTGGCATTAACGCGATGATAGCCGAAGAAGCTGAGAAAGCTGGGTTGCTCGGTATAAAAAAGGGCCTCAAACTCTATGGCTTTGAGTCGAGACCATTGATAAAATGCATGGAATACACGCTTGATCCTTTCCTTCCAGGCCTCAGTGGAGATGAAGGCGCCTGCTTCAAACTCATCAAGAGCATTGGCATTGATCCAAGGCGACCCGATGGCAGCTGGAAACTTGTATCGGACCTTTCAAAGGAGGACCTCAAGCAAGTCATCAACGGGGTTATTAAATATCTCATATCCCAAGGGCTTTCCAGTAGAGAAGCCGAGAGCATTGTGGGCGCAATCTATGTTTTCACAAAGGAGGACGCAGACACCCCGCTCAGGGATGCTAGGGAGTTTGCCTCTTCCATTAATGCTTGCGGAAGGCTGGGAAAATACGGTCTTGGCATATCCATCTGCCTGGGAGACAGGTCAAGGGCATTAACAGAAATGAAAGAAGTGCTCCAAGAATACCGAAAGTCCATTTCAGGATATCTGAATTGGCTTTCCACCAACAAGGATGCAACAAAGATTCTACCCCACGTGCAGGCCATATATGGCGGAACAGCCATCGATGATAAAATCATCGGAACCCTAGCTTCCATTGCTTTTTCAATAAAACCCTTCAGCAACGACAAACCCATAATAGGGTTTGCCAACTCTGATAATGTTGTCAAAGTTTCTGCTAGGGGGACTGCGGACCTCGTCCGCAGAGGACTCAACCTCGGGGCTATCATGAAGGAAGCCTCTGAAAAGTTCGGTGGCGCCGGAGGTGGGCATACAATAGCTGCTGGAGCTCAGATCCCACTAGGCAAAGAGGACGAATTCCTAAGAATGGTTGATGAACAAATCTCCAAGACCGTGAGTGGTGTCAAACTGTGAAGTCCGAATTGCTGATGACAAGGGATTATTCATCAGCTTTGATAGCCGAAAAAATTATTCGGGCAGTGCAGCCAGACAATGCCGATCTCCCCCCAGGGACCTGCATAAGCATGGATGTAACTGGATTATCATTAAGGATTAGAATTACATCAAGCGATCCCCTCCCCTCACTGCTGAGGACAATCGACGATCTACTCGCCTGCATTCAGGTTGCAGAGCATGCTTCCACAGATCTTAAGTAACTTCATCCAGAATCCTCTAAAGGTCGCATTTTCATTATAAATTGCAATAGAAAAAATAGGTGAATTGATTAAGTTTATATTATCCTTCCTCTTTTGCTGTTTAGACACTGCGGTGAGACTGATGTCAGAACAAAAGACACCTGCAAAATTGAAGGACAAGTGGCGACAGAAGAAGTGGTATGTTGTAGTCGCACCAGCCGCTTTTGGCAACGTCGAGATTGGGAAAACCCTTTCTGATGACCCGCAGAAGCTGGTAGGACGAGTCTTGGAGACTACGCTCTACAATATCACAGATGACTTCTCACTTCTACACGTCAAGCTTTACTTCAGGATTACGAAACTCGAAGGCGACAAGGCCTATACCGTGTTCACGGGCCATGACCTAGCGAGAGATTACCTGCGGAGCCTTGTAAGGAGAGGAAGCTCTAGGATTGATGGCATATTCAATATGACCACCAAGGATGGCTACAAGGTCAGGGTTGGGATAATAGCCCTTTCCACAGTCCGTACAAAGAGTTCGCAGAAGCATTCAATCAGGCATCTTATGGAAGACACTGTGAATAAAAAGAGCTCTCAATTCCTGTATGACGAGCTTGCTCAGCAATTAGTGTTGGGGAAGATCGCATCAGAAATATACAATGCTGCCAAGTCTGTCTATCCATTGAGGAAGATTGAGGTCCGCAAGAGCGAACTTGTCTCGATCGGCGCTCCACAAACTGCTACTGCGCAGACACCTGCCGCTGCTACGCAGTAACAACCTATTTTTATTCCCATTTCCTATTCTTTATCGGTGCTATTGGCTGATGCAAGAACTTGTAAGCAGTTCTGGAATTAGAGGTCTGGCCATAGATGAGGTGTCGCCAAGGCTCTGCATGGACTTTGGACTTGCAATTTCAAGCAACCACAAAGGAACCTATGCGTTGGGTTATGATGTAAGGGTAACATCGCAGCTCCTCGCAAGGTCATTGGCCAACGGATTGAATGCCGGTGGCTCAGATGTAATTTCCTTGGGCCTAGCACCTACACCCGCAGTCGCCTTTTACTCAAAAGGCAAAGCGGGTGGTGCCATGATAACTGCAAGCCATAATCCACCGGAATACAATGGCATCAAGCTCTTTGACCGGAAGGGAGCTTCTGTTGCCCAGTCTCTGTACTGTGATCTGCTTTCAATGACCGAAAAAGCACCAAAGCCTATCCATTGGGAAAGTCTGGGCCAATCCCGAAGTGGCAATGGATTATACGAATACCTGGAGTCATTAGCTTACTTATCAAACACATCGAAAAAATGGAATGTTGGAATCGACCCGGGCAATGGGTCCACATGCATAACTGCTGCCATAGCCTTCAAGCTTGCTGGGGTTAAAACATCCGCTGTCAATCTAGCCCCTGATGGCTATTTCAAGGGGCGGGGATCAGAACCTGATGAGAAGGCATTGATAAGCCTTTCAAAACTGGTTCGAGAGAAAAACTTGGATATGGGTTTTGCATTTGATGGTGATGGAGACAGGGTTGCAATGGTGGACGAAAGAGGATCCTTTATTCCACAGGACTTATCCCTTGCATATATGGCTTCAAATATT
>JAJRAB010000009.1 GCA_028683025.1 Candidatus Methanomethylicus sp.
TTGGGAGTCCCGAGTATGATTACTTGAATCTTACATTCACATTCTATGTCCAGCCAGCTATGTTAGATTACATGTCTGGCACAGTTCAATTCTGGAATTATAGCGAAGACAAGTACATTCAAACAGGAAATGGCTGTGCCAGTTTCACCAAAGCGGAGGGGATTGATGCGGGAAGCAACTACCTAAGGTATACATTCATTTTCCCAAAGCAATTGGGCATGATATTGGAGAGTAATAGCAGCTGGAATATTATGGTAAATATTACCAGTTCCAAACCTAATCCGAGCTTTAACAACAAGTTTGATTACTTTGCTCTGGATGAGGCAAGGACATACGCCAATGGTATTCAGACACTCATTTATTTCAATGTAAGTGATGTTGTTACCGATCCATCAGATGTAACAAGCCTAATATTCTCTACAACAGGCTACTTCCCATCCTCTGTTGATTACTGGGTAGACGTCTATAACTTTGACAAAGCAACATGGCAGAACTGGTACAAGGTATCTGGAGATTCCTCAAAACAGACGTCGACGTTCCAAATACAAGATGACTGCTGGCAGTACATATCAACAAACAAGCTGTTGATTTTAAGGTACTTCCCAGAGGATGATCTCCCTCTAGGTACAACAGTAAGAATTGATCAATCCAGACTTTTGTTGCGAATGGCCAATTAATAAATAGCCATTTTTTCTTTTTTTTTAACCAAAAAACACAACGATTTTGGGTGTCCCAATTTCTTTATAATAAGTAAAAAAACATATGATAATATTCAACAATTTTATAAAGATTACCAAAAAAAAACCGCAGTTAAGTGCACTTTTGAGGGGAATACAGAGGTCAAGTCGCTCCATGGTTACGTCTTCCCCTGCTTTTCCCATGCTACTGCGTTTCCTCATTTCTATGGTTCGATTTCATCCAGCCTCTCTGGATTCCTTCGTCCCATCCTGCATCCTGCTCGTTGCCCATCAACGTTCTCTTCCTGCTTCCCTCCCCCTTTCAGGTTTGTTCAGCTTTCCGATCCCGTTTTTGTGCCGTTGCAGGCTCGTCTCGCACTCAACTGCGGTCATATTATATTAGGTAAGCGACCCCCTATATGTTGCCATATAATCGATTACATCAATTTTTGAAGGCGATATTGGTCATGGAAATTTATATTGTTATAAGAAACGAGAGATAACACATACTTCAAATAGGGCAGTTCTTGATGCAATGTTTTTGATTTAGTTAAATCATTTTTTCATGGTTCATCAATCCCTCAAAAAAAAGGGGGGTTAATAAAGTAAACATGGCTATTAGTTCATCTTAGGCAATATTGTTTATGGCGATGTAAAATGAAGACGCAAAAATTGCGTCCAAGCACAATAGACGAGTACATTGCAGGCTTTCCTTCCAATATTCAGGTTCTTTTAAATGAACTGAAGGAAACGATTCAAAAAGCGGCTCCCGATGCTGTAGAAACAATCAGCTACCAGATGCCGGCTTTCAGATTGAATGGTATTCTGGTATATTTTGCAGCATTTAAAGACCACATCGGTTTTTTTCCAACCTCATCAGGAGTAAGCAGGTTCAAAGACGAACTCTCCTGTTATAAGTTATCGAAGGGTACCATCAGATTTCCTTTAAGCGATCCTCTTCCAAAAGACTTGGTAACGAGGATTGTCCAGTTTAGGGTTCAGGAAAATTTGGAAAAATCCCGATCAAAAGGGAAAAGGGGTTAGTTCCAGAATTCAAAAAGTTTGTCGAGAGTGTAAGATATCTGGATCGGAATGGATAGATATTCAATGGTTGGTGGATTTTTGGCTGCCAAGACAGAGGCAAATCCCAATGAGCAACAGGAGCTGACAATTATTCGAGAGTTTAAGGCTCCTCAAGAACTAATTTGGAAATACTGGACAATCTATTCCTTATCAGAACATATAGATGGAGGATGAATTAAGCTAAGAATCATCTAAATCAAATTTTTACTGATGTGGTAAGCATGGAACATAAAGAGGATAAAAAAGCGGTTATTGGTCATGTAGGAATTGAAGTTTCGAAACTTTCAATATCAAAGAAATTTTATAAAATCCTGCTAGGAGCCATAGGATTTAAAACCATAATGGAAAACGAGGAAGGAATTGGCTTCTCAAACCAGTCATTTCAGGTATGGATAAGTGAGTTGCCAGCGCCCAGGGTCTTGCGTAGGCCACCAACAGGTGAAGAGTTTGTTATTGCGGATCATCTGGCAATTCTAGTTCAGGATAAGGGATTAGTGGAAGCTGTAGAGATGGAAATGGCAAAAGAGGGTTATAAGCCGCTTTTCCCATGCGAAGAACATCCGGAGTTTGAGCAAGGATACTATGCGGTTTCATTCTGCGATCCTGATAATTATGTCTTAGAGATCTATACCAGGCTAAACCCAAAGCGGTTCTGACATGAATTAATGGCTTTGCTTGGACAACATCAAACATGGCATACTTTATAATTCCGCATCTAAAAATTCATGAAAAAACTTTCAGAATTTCATATCATTAGAAATAAGAGTACCTTATTTTTGGGAAATCGGTTAAGTTCTCATGGAGGTTTATCTCTAATGATGTAGTGTATATTTCAAGGACGAAGAACCATTCTATGGAAATGAGTCATAATGATGCAATCACACGATGAGTTCATTTTTGCAGATTTTATTGAAAAGAAAGTCGTAAGCATCTACCAAAAGGGGCAGATGAAGGGTTTTATTCTCGACCATAGTTCCAGTCCAACATCAAGTAAGGAGGAAAAGCACCTCCCTAATGAAATGACACTCGAAACAGAGGTGAAGGGGTCCATTACAGGGGATTTGCTTGTGGTATGGGATGCCCGCAACCTAAAACCATGGAAATTCAAGAATATCACTGTGTTTGATCTCAGGGAAGCCTACGAGGCAAAAGTAAGGCCGTTGAGCCTGAGGTTGAATGACATTGCTTTGGATGAAGGGTTAGCAAATCCAGAAGATTTGGTTGAGCTGGATATGGCATTGAAGGATTATGAAAACGGGCAGTCAAAGAATCTCTCCACCTTAAGCATGAGCAGAGCACTCTGGTGCGCGAAGATCGAGGAGAAGTACAGGTTCTTGGATACTCTGGAATCCCTAAGGAAGCTAGTTGGCGCACCCAGCTTTGATTACGTCATGCATGGTGCAATACTGCCCATAGAGCTGCTCCTAAAGAGGATTGCTAAAGAAAGAAGAGAATCGTTGCCAAGGATTAAAGACCGAGGCGGAAGTGAATGGTATGAGGGGGGATATGTACTAGATCCGCCTATTGGTTTCTTCCAAGATTTAGCAATTATGGATTTTTCTAAGTATTATCCGAGTATTATGATGGACTTCAATATCAGCCCAGAAATTACCAAAATAGAGAATTCCCGTTTAGCCCTTGATTTTTCCAAGAAAGGTCTAATACCAGAGGCGTTGGGGTACCTCACCAAAACTAGAAATGAAGTAGAGGAAAAACTTGGGATGGCCGAGCGGGGAGGTCTCGAGTGGCTCAGGCTCTCCAGTGACCGAGAAGCCGTCAAGGTGCTTCAGAATGCCATGTATGGGGCTTTGGCTTCTGAACAATTTTCGATGCAATCCAGGGCACTGGCAGCTGCCATTTCCGCATTGGGAAGGGAAGGTCTGAAGGAGACTATAGCTGAGTGTGAGAGAAAGGGATTCAAAGTAATTTATGCGGACACGGACTCGGTAATGGCACTGGTACCTCAAGATAGGGCAGAGGTTTTGGCCAAAGATCTGACCACCCATATTCAGGAGTATTTCATTAGGAAGTACACCCTTCCGATGCAGAAGCCTGAGATCCGACTGAAGTTCTCCAGATATGCCAGATCAGCAATATTTTTGGGAAAAAAGAATTACGCTTTCTGGGATGGAAAAACTGTGGAGATCGTGGGGTTGTTCAGGCAGGCAAGGAGCCGCTTTGCCGTCCAGTTCCAGAAAGAGCTTTTTGGCAGGGTGCTGGAGGGAGTCCCCCTAGAGGAGATTCGGCAATTTTACAATGACACCATAATCAGATTCAGGAAAGCGAGCCTGGAAGAGATAGCATTATGCACAGTGATCAATCAACCCATGGACAAGTATAAGGTTGCGAGTTGGCACGTAAAAGGGGCACGAAATGCTGAAGCCTTGCTGGGCTTGAAGTTCTACATGGGAGATACCATAAAACTGATCTGGCTGAAGGGAAAACCTGAGATAATTGGATTCGAATATCAAGGCCAAGTCGAGAAATACAGGAACAACATCGACTGGGAAAGGATGGAAGATGCGCTAAAAGCACTGGCTGAACCTATAATGAACGTCATTGGGAATGGGGCTGAGCCAAGGCAGAGGACGTTGGTCTGAGCAAATTCCTAAGCAGAATGCCCCATGTGGGCAAGACGTAATTGCATTAAGCTTATTTCACAATTGACTGAACCCGACCCACTCTGCCATCCTCCAACCTCACTTTAATGCCATGGGGATGGGAGGGACTGTTGGTCAGAATATCCTTTACGACTCCCTCGGTAAGCATGCCAGTCAGTTGATCCTGCTTCTGGACAATCTTAACCCTTAGGCCAGGTCTGATTTGGCTTCTTTGTTGATTAGGTTGCATTTTTTTGATTGGGTTAAAGTGGCTTATATTCATTGTTTGCGACTAATGACCCTATAGAGGAGACCAAAGATTGCACCTGCTACAAAGCCACCTATGTGGGCCCAATAGGCAATGCCGCTTCCTACTCCGCCGACAAAGCTTACAGTACCCAGAACCAGCTGGAGCAGGAACCATAGACCCAGCATTACAAAAGCTGGCAACGTTGTAAGGTAATATCCGAGCAGGGTATGAACCTTGGCCTTCGGGAAGATTACGATGTAGGCACCCATAACGCCAGATATGGCGCCAGAGGCTCCGATAGATGGAATTGGCGAGAGGGGATCCACAAGATAGTTGATGAAAGTTGCAGCAAAGCCAGCCACAAGATAAAAAGCAAGGTACTTCACGTGGCCAAACTTGTCCTCCACATTATCTCCGAAGGTGAAGAGAAACCACATATTACCGAATATGTGGTCCAGCCCTCCATGAAGAAACATGGACGTTAGCGCCGTAAGAAGTGACCAGTTAGCAGGGATAAAGCCATATGTAAAAATGATGTTCTCAAAATCGGTGAGGCTGAATATGAAGACTGCAACATTAACTGCAATGAGGGCTAGAGTGACATAGGGGAATGTACGCCTTTCAACTACATCCTTCACTGGGAACATAGCTTGGGACCGCCACTATATGATGATAATTGAAAAAATCGCAACCTCCTAATTATGCGTTCCTATCAATTGAAAGTCGTGCATGCGGCTTTCCTAAGTCATCGGCAATGGTAAGGACAACTTTTAATATCAATTCATTAAAAGATAAGCATGAGAAGGGCAGTTCGTAAGTCTATTTATCCCTGATTTAAAGCGCAGGTCGAGCAGATAATGGGAAGTAAAAGCATAATATTGGTCATAGCAATGCTTGTAGTTGCAGGCATCGTTGGAGTTGTTTACCTAATGTTCAGGAATCCTCAATCTGGGCCGGCTAGCAATACTAGTTTGCCATCGGGGGATATCACTGCTCAGACAGCTTGGCAGATGATTAACAACGCATCTTTCTCCAACCTGGTAATTGTTGATGTGCGGACACCAAGCGAGTTCAGTACAATGCATCTGATCAACGCGGTGAATATACCATATTACAACAATTCGGATTTTTCAACCAGACTTGGTTCACTTGCTGGCAAAGGCAATACGGAGATCATACTTTACTGCGGTAGCGGAGTCCGCAGCCACAATGCCTGGCTGTATATGAATTCCACAGGCAACTATTCAAGGCTGTATAACATGCTTGGCGGAATAAGCGGATGGGTTGCCGCGAAATATACAGTTTGGCGAGAACCATAATTTAATCCATGACAAGCGAAACCTTGCATTTGTAAAGAACTGGTAAAAAAACGCTGGTGCCTAATGGATTTCCATAAATAGAACCGCAGTCGAGAACGCCTTTGAGGAGAAGACTGAGGTGAACGCCCTCCATGGGTGGCTTCCCTCAATTTTCCCATGCAACAACTTTCCGCGGTCGTAGCGTCCGATTCTATCCAAACGCCCTGGATTCGTCCCATCCTGCATCCTGCTCGTTGCCCATCAACGTTCTCTTCCCGCTTCCCTCCCCCTTTCAGGTTTGTTCAGCTTTCCGATCACGTTTTTGTGCCGTTGCAGGCTCGTCTCGTTCTCTACTGCGGCAGTAACTAATATGTCATAGGTTCCTATAGCATATTATTGAATCGCCCGCATCAACTTTTTGGGCATATGTCGCTGTGATTGGGTACTACTACAAGAAGCGCGAGGAAAAGTATGAAACAATCTTAACAGAAAAGGACAGGATTTATTCAAATAATCAAATAAACTTTGGGCATTGAAGTACCCGATCAGCGGAATTAGTATCTTATCCGCACCCTGTAATTCAGGACTGCCTCAGTGCCTTTTTCAACGGGCAAAACAAACCTGGCTGCAAAAGCTGCTGTCTTCTCTGCGGTGACGTTGGAACTAATCATCTCCCAATCGCCGCCAATGGCTTCATTGATCAGCACTCTAATGTTTTCCTCCTTGTGGTTGCGGATCCTGATTTCATAGGCATACTCAAAAACCCTCTTGGCAAGCTGTTTGTAATCAGTGAGTCTGCGTTCGGCAACAATGTCAAAGGCATTGCCAACATTTATACGCAGTTCCTCATCCTTGGGGGTGTGATCTATCCTGTCCTCGCCAATGAACTGCTGGGAGCCCGACTGGTCCGCCTTGTAGACCCGGATTATGCCCTTGGGTAGAGGTGTGCCGAGGCCATTTCCCTGGGCATTGCGGAAGACGATGAATATTCCGACCTTCTCCTTAATGGGCTCTCCAGGGGTGTTGAAGGTGCGGAAATAATGCTGGAGCCCATTGATAGCGAGTTCCTTGGCAACGGGAAAACCGCTGGCTGAGAGGAGGCATACCTGCTTTGTCTGGCTGTTCTTGAGAGTTGTCCTGCGCTGGAGGGAGTAAAGGTGGTACTCGAAAAAGGATTCTTCCTCAAACTGCTGAGGAGCTGCTTTCGCCATCATTGCCATTTCCCTCCCCTGCATTCCATCCATATCCTCGCGCTCGCGCTTGACATCCCCCGCCACAAGCTTGAGCTCAGCATCGCGGTATGTTGCGCCACTGCGATTCGCAATGGTCACCCAGCCATTGAGGTCCGCGACTGTATCATCGCGGTTTACAACAAGAACATAATCGGATCGCCAGTTGAGGTCCTCAGTAATGTATGAAGCCTCCAGTCTTTGCCTTAGGATAGCATTTCCACCTCCGGTATTCATCAGGGTCCAGACAAGGGTGGGTTGGGCTATCAAATCCCTGGGCAGTTCATCAAATCGGATTTCCGCAATGTTAGTCGGATTAATGACAATCTGATCCAAGATGCGCCAAACTTGGCCGCTGTTGTTGGAGAGCAGGATCGCCCTCCTGGGTTCAAGCTGTTCAGTGTTGTTTTCCATCCTCCTTAGGAGGAGGGTGAGTTCCCTACCAACATATTTGTCCAGTAGTTTCTGTGGGTTAAGGAGGTCGAACTCATAGCTCTGCTCGAGGATCTGGAAAGATTCGGGCGCCGTGAGCGATTTAATGTGCACAGTTGTGGGATCGATCCTTTGGGCCACATCCATGAACTGGAGTTCTGATGTCCCTGACGGGATTTCAATTGCACGGATATCCCTTACGAGACCCATATTGGAGTTGTAGACGGTTACGGAGACATACTCCTGATCTTCTGAGGTGCTTTTCCCTTTTGGTATATCGGCTGCTTGGATAGGCGGCATATTTCAAAACCCACAAACATAAATTTCAATCGTTTGGATAGATAGATCTAACCTTTTTCTGGCTTATCTTTCCTTCCTCTGGAACG
>JAJRAB010000047.1 GCA_028683025.1 Candidatus Methanomethylicus sp.
GACGACTACTGCGCTCTGATAATCGAGCCGACAGTATTTATTACGAGTTAAGTCACGATACACTCATTGAACCGGTGCTAGCTTCTAAAAGAATGAGGGGCAGGTTACAGGGATTGTTAACTGCCGCCTTGGGAGTATTATTAATGTTATTTGGTGCATTAAGCGTTTTAGGTAGTTTTGTCTATTCCTATAGTTTCCTATTTTCTGATATGTCCGAATTTGATGGATTATTAATTTATCTTATTTTTGCCAGTCTAGCTGTTGGCTTAGCAATGTTAATCTTTGGGAGCTCCCTACTCCGGAGGGGTATCCTAAGGATCCGCCGATATTCTAGAGGCAAATCTCTGGCCGATACTTTATATTCTGAAAGGGAGGGAAACACTATAGATGAACAAGTACACCCTGAACCAAGCTTGGCATCTTCTTTTGGCGAAGCATCAATGTCATTGATGTTGGCCTCGTCAGGACAACGATTCGGAACGATGTTACTTGATTTTATTTTCGTTATCATTTTTGCTGCAGTTCTAGGTGTTGTATTGAGTTTAATTGGATTAGCACATGCAATCCAGAACATGAAAGGTATTTTGCTGGGTATTATTTTTCTCATCTACTATATTTCTCAAGAAGCCATTTCGGGTAAGACTATCGGTAAACGCATTACAGGAACAGAAGCGGTAAACGAGGATGGTACTGAATTGACATTTGGTCGTGCCGTGGGAAGAACACTATGCCGTTTCATTCCATTAGATGCATTCTCATTCTTAGGAGGAAATGGTAAACCTAAAGGATGGCATGATAAGATACCTAAAACCAAAGTCATTTCAGCTAAATAATACCTAACTCCTCCAATGCACAGCGAGCATGGCACAACTCGTGATGGGACTGAATAAACTTCGAATTCCATTTCCTGCCGTGCAATTGATCCTTGGCAACGAAGTTTCCGAAGGCAATGGGGCCAGCTCTTCACTTTGGACAGGATGAAAGACATAATTCATTGCCCAACAAGATAATTCATTCGGACGTCATACAGCTGCCGCTGATTTTTCGTGTTACTCTCTTACCATCAGTAATCCTCAATTTGGATAATCCACCCCTAACGAACAGTAGTAGGTGTAGTGCGCATCCTATTGGCTATTATTAGCCCCCCTGCTGCCCTCCCCAAAAGCCTTCTCAAGCCTGAGAGCCGCCTGCCGCTTCTGATCGGGCACGAGATGGGCATATTCCAAAGCCATATCGAGAGCCCGATAACCTGAAGTTCTTTTCACCAAGGGCAGCTCACTCCCCACAAGGAAGCATACTTTCAACACGGGCCAAGCCTGACCCTTACACGGCCATACACGCGACGGACCTTAACCCAGCATCAATAACATCCCGACAATTTGGGAAGCCGCGATTCTATTTTTCTTATTAGCTTCAAAATTACCAATTTTCAATTAATAACAGAAAGAAGGAGCTTTCCCCCGCCACCCCGCTCTTTCCACTACGGCCGTTTGTGGGGGGGGAGGGAGAAGGGAAGTTCATCCTGAAATCTGCACTTCATAAAATCCAGAAAAGAATATATATTACATGTTAATTGACAACGAGGGTCTTGTGGCGTCTTGGTATATCCATGGTGACTGTCAGAATATAAATTGACACCCTATTACCCGGACAGTGGGAACTGCATTTCTCAGTTGAATGGAAACATCCATGAAGGCCAAGGAATCACCACTGTTTTTCAGCTACGCTCGCGCAGATAAAGAGTTCGCGCTGAAGCTGGCCGAATCTCTGCGATCTGCGGGAGCCAATCTGTGGATAGACCAACTCGACATTCAGGCAGGTGATCGTTGGGATCGTGCCGTCGAGCAAGCCTTGTCGAACACTGAAAGCATGTTGGTCATCCTGTCCCCTGCCGCGGTTGCCTCAAATAATGTCATGGACGAGGTTTCTTTTGCTATTGATAAAAACAAACGAATTGTACCTGTGCTCTATCAGACCTGTACGATACCTTTAAGATTGCGACGGCTGCAGTACCTTGACTTTACGGCAGATTTTAGCCAAGGTCTGGAACGATTGCTCAGTAATCTAGGTATAAGGCCATCTACCGAAGAACCTCAACCCGCACAGCCAGAGCCTAAACCTCTACAGGCTCAACCCCTTGAGCCTGCAACGATTAAGCGTGAGCCTCCTGAACTAGGCAAGAAAGAACCCAATCTTCTGATTGGCGCGATGATTGTAGTAGTCTTGGCGATTGCTGTTGTATGGGCCTTGTGGCCCCACCAAGAACCGAGACTACCTGAGACAAAACCGGTTGAGTCTCCGGTGGCTGAGGCTCCGAAAGTCGCCCCAAAGGGTGGGGAGGTTTCAAAGCTGGAGGCAAGGCCAAGTGAGTCCCAAGCATTGCAACCAAAACCCGCGACCGGGGCTCAAAGTCAAAGGGCATTGACAAAAACCCCCGACACGGGTGCTGTCCAATTGTCATCTTTCCGAATATCCATCATGAGCGCAGAAAGGTGCATTATTGAGTGGAGTCCCAAGGAATCTAATATGTCGGAGACAACGCTGGCCTCTCACGGAGTTGACATATCAGCAATGAAGTCTGCAATTGCGAAGATTAGCGCTACCATCCTGAAGCGTAACCCGGCAAATGTGAACGTGCTACCCGGTGAGAAGAGCGATGTCATGCCTGGAGCCGCGTACCACCTTTCGAGCCTTGGAGTGAACGATCCCCGATACGATACCTTCCATATCTATGTTACGCAGAGCGAAGTTACGGTTTCAATCTTCAAGAGCGGGGATTCTGTGAAGCGTATCGAGCCAAGCAGTATCGGAATTGACTGGCAGGCATTCCGGGAGGCGGTCGGCGCAGCACTGAAGAATCTGTACCGTGACAAATACGAGGTTGAATTCGACAACGTGGGTATAAAGACCTATTCTGATAATTCATGGCACTATATAATTCCATATATGCTTCGAGAAAAACCGAAGGGCGTCTAAGAAGCGCCTAAAATGCCGGCACTGTAGCGCCGCAGCTTAGGTGTGGACTGCTACTCTCTTTCGATCTGTAATACTCAGTTTAAATGAATCCCCATTACTTAAACTTTGTAGTCGTAATGCGTATCCTATTGGCCATTATTAGCCCCCTTGCTGCCCTCCCCCCAATGCCCTCTCCATCCTCAGCACCGCCTCTCGCTTCTGATCGGGCACCAGATGGGCATATCGAAGCGTCATCTCCAAGGTCTTATGCCCCAGAAGCTCCTTGATGGTCAGCAAGGCTTCCCCCTGCAGGGCAAGCCAGGAAGCAAAGGTGTGCCGAAGGGAATGAAAAGTGATCTTATAGCGCCTGTCCTTGATGCCTTCATTGAAGCCCAGCCTTTCGACGACCCGGGCATAAGAATCTGATACCTCCATCACCCTGCCCCCCTTGTTTGATCGAAAGACATACTCCATGGGCTTTCCCTTGGCCCTTTCCTTGAGGATCGCCTTGACCCCTTCCGTCATGAAGGCCTTCCGGCTCTGCTTGTTCTTCGAATCGGGGATATCGATGATGCCATTTTCCAGATCGATATCATAATTCTTCATATTGAAGATCTCCCCCGCCCTCATGCCCGTATGGAAGCTGATAAGGGCCATATCATGCACTTGAACGGAAACCTTCTGCAATGCTTCAAGCAGCTTCCTCGCTTCTTCATAGGACAGGAAGCGGATCCTGCCATTCTGGGCATTGGGGATCTTGACCCCTTTGATCGGATTCTCGCCTTCGTAGAGGCCCCAGAGCCTTGCCTTATTGATGATCTGCCGGAAGAGCTTGAGGCAATGCTCGATGGAGCCAAGGGAGAGGCCGTCTTTTCGAAGCTCAGCCTTCATTTTCTCCAGATCCAAGGCCGAGATTACATTTACTGGCTTTTCGTCGAAGCGAGGGGCCAGATGCTTATGATAGCGACTGACATCATCCCTTGCTCCCCCGGCTTTATTCTCCTTGGCCCAGATGATATAGGCCTCGGCAAGCTCCTTGAAGGAAGGGGCCTTCTTCGGGCCCGACAAGATTTTG
>JAJRAB010000025.1 GCA_028683025.1 Candidatus Methanomethylicus sp.
AGAATCGGTTGGTGGCATCGTCCACCGTAGCAGAGTTGGAGATGTATACATCCTAGAGGACCTGGTTAACGTTGGGGGGGCTTTTGGCGGCGAGACCTGTGGTGCCTGGATTTTTCCAGACAAGAGCCTTTGCCCGGACGGTGTCTTCTCCGCCCTAATGTTTCTCAAACTGCTTGAAGAGAGCGGCATAAAGCCTTCCGAGTTGGGCAAAGGCTTGCCAAGACTGTTTTTAACACGGCGGAAAATTGCATGCCCCAATCCCATCAAGATCCAGGTAATGGAGAGCTTGGAGAATAAGATAGACTCCCATTTCAGCGGAGCAGTAATTTCCGACATTGATGGGATCAGGGCAGAATTTCCTGACAAATCATGGATTTTGATACGGCCTTCGGGGACTGAACCCATCCTGAGGATAACTACGGAAGCCATGTCTGAACAGGAATCAGCAAAACTCGCGGAATTATCATCCGAATTGGTTCACGAAGCATTGGAGGAATTCACACGAAAGCAGTAGTGCTTGCGGCAGGAAAAGGAGTAAGGCTTGAGCCACTAAGCTTGACTAGGCCAAAGCATCTGTTACCCGTGGCTGGAGCCCCATTAATAGTCCATACTCTCAAGGCAATAAAGTCGTCCGGGGTAGATGAAACCCTGCTAGTAGTTCATTACAGGAAGGATGCCCTGTCCTCATACCTTGGCAGCGGAGCATCAATTGGCATGAAAATCAGCTATGCTGAGCAGGGAGGCATCTTCGGAACTGGCCATGCCATAACGATGGCAGAAACATTCACAGATGGCGAACCATTCCTTCTCATCTATGGCGACTTGGCTTTTGATCCCAAACTGATAGAGCGTGCTCTAACTGCTTTCAATAAAAGACTTTCAGGGACCATTGTTGGCGTTGATCTAGATGATGTCAGCCAATACGGCGCAATGGAACTGGAGGGGGATCGGCTGCGAAAGCTGGTTGAGAAACCACCTTCTGGAGGACCAGGAACGATAAACGGTGGGATCTACGTTCTGGGACCACAGATATTCAAGCAGATCGATAAGACGCCAAAGTCATCCAGGGGAGAGTTTGAGCTCACAACAACGATCAATCTTGCCATAGACCAAGGAGGCGACTTTAGAGTTGTGAGATCCAAACCAAATGAGTGGGTGGATGTAGGTCGCCCTTGGAACCTTCTAGAGGCAAACAAGCTGCTTTTGGACTGCAAGATTGTTCAAAGTTCTGTCCGAGGGGAAGTGGAGGATGGCGCAAAGCTTCATGGAAAAGTTGTTGTGGAAGAGGGGGCTTCTATCCTCTCAGGCGCCTACATTGAAGGCCCTGTCTGGATTTCTTCGGGTTGCCGTGTAGGCCCCAATTGCTACCTGCGCCCCTATACATATTTGGGCAGGAATGTGAAAGTGGGCAACTCCTGTGAAATAAAGGCAAGCATAATTATGGAGGATTCTCATGTCGGGCATCTATCTTACATCGGAGATAGCGTAATTGGCTCAAAATGCAATCTGGGGGCTGGAACAATAACTGCAAACCTGAGGTTTGACGAGGAAGCAATTAAGATGAATATAAAGGAGGAAAGGGTGTCCAGTATGCGAAAAAAGCTCGGTGCCTTCCTTGGTGATGAAGTAAAAACTGGAATTAACGTAAGCCTTTACCCAGGTATTAAGATAGGACCCAGAAGTTGGGTTGGTCCCCACACAGCAGTAGTGAAAGATGTGCCGGCTGGAATGATCGCCACATCCAGGGTTGAACTCGAAATCATCCCAAGGCGGTAACTCTTTTTGGATCTACCGACAGAGCTGAACCTTGTCCAAAAAAATCACCGAAGAGTACGGTTGAGATTTGCACTTGCCTATCCGAGTCCCTACATGGTTGGCATGAGCAACCTTGCCGTCAGGCTTCTGTACGAGCTGATCAACAATAAATCCGAAGCCCTCTGTGAACGTTTCTTCTTCACCAGCTATAGGCAAACGCCGAAGAGCATCGAATCGGGCCTTGATCTCACTTCGTTTGATGTAATAGGCTTTTCACTTCAGCATGAAATGGATTATACCCGAATGCTTGATATGATCGCATCGGCAGGCATTCCTCCTCGAAGTGGTGGTAACCGACCCGTTGTAATCGCTGGAGGCCCTGCTGTCTCTTCAAACCCTGTTCCGCTCCTCCCATTTGTTGATTTTTTTGTAATAGGCGAGGTTGAGCCGATCATAGATGCGGTCATTGAGGAACTGTCCCATGGATCAGATAACCTTAGCAAAAGGATGTCAGGAATTCCTGGGATACTTCAGAATGGTTTTAGCGCAGAAAGAATTTTTGCACATAATTTGGACTGCACATACCATGCAATACGCCAGATCCATCCTGTTGATGGGCAAGGTTTTTCCTCTACATTTTTACTGGAGGTAAGCAGGGGTTGCAATCGCGGTTGCCGCTTCTGCATGGAATGCTATACCTATAGACCGAGACGGGAGCGTTCTTTGGAGCAGATTGCAACGATACTCGAGGAAGGTCTTAGGTTTACACAAACTAGAAAAGTTACATGTATAAGCTCAGCGTTCTTTGATCATTCCCATATCGCAGACATACTGGCATTGATGAAGGAGAAGAGGCTAGGGTTCTCAGTCCCCTCTATAAGGGTCACCGAGGACAATGATGAACTTTTTCAGTTACTGGTTGCTGGGGGGCAAAAGACTCTCACAGTTGCCCCTGAAACCCCATCCGAAAGACTACGAGAAATTCTGGGAAAACGTTTTTCCAATGACCAGTTGCTAAGCGTTATCTCAAAGTCCAGAGAAGCTGGTATGGCTTCAGTGAAACTTTATTTCATGCTTGGCATCCCAGGGGAAACCAATTCGGATCTTGAGGGGCTGAAAGCATTGCTTGGAAAAGCCATATCGATAGGCTACAGGCCCCCTAATATTCACATTACCATTAATCCTATGATTCCGAAAGGGAATACTCCCTTCCAATGGGCGCCCATCATTGGAGAATCTGAATTCAAGTCAAGGCTTTCTTACTTCCGCCGGATATGCTCGGAACTAGGAATAAAGCGGGTAGAATCAATGGATTACCACTGGGGTGTCATTCAGGCATTCCTATCCACAGGTGGGGCTGAGGCGTCCGATCTGTTGGCTCGACTGCTTTCTGACATTGAAAACGGTGGTAGCGGCGATCTTGGATCCTGGCGAAGGGTGCTTAGATCCCTAGACAAATCGTTCCAAAATCTTTATGTTCCGCCAAGCATTGATTCAGATCTACCTTGGGAGATCATAAAGGAGACTGTTCCGAAATCACTATTGATAAGGGAGTTCGAAAAGGCCATCGGTGAGAATTATGGTCCGAACATCAGAAAATGAGATCAAAAAGAATTTTCCAAATCTTTACAAGGAACTTGAGGAGTCCGAGTCGAAAACTGAAGAACCAGAGTCCATTGAATCGGCAGCAGACTGCGAATGTTTAACCGAGCATGAACAAAGGCAAACGCCTCCTGTAAAAAACCAGCGCATAAGAAAATTGAAGGTTGACAGGGGGAGAAGCTATGAGCCTTCAGCCCTAGACTTTCTTCAGAGATGCTCAACCAATGAAGAAGCACTGGAGATCATTTCTTATCTTGAGAAACGTGGTGAAATAACCGGTGCCCTGGCTGAATCCCTTAGAAAAAAGGTGGCAACGAAGGGGGTTCGGGCATTTGGTCCCAAGAGAGAACCTGGCTATTACCACAAAGCCTTTGATTAACCCTTCACTCCTTTGGCTGATACAATCTTGACAACATCCCTGTCCTTTAGCTGATAATCCTCGCTAATTTTTTGGCCTGTTTTGGCATCCACAGCATAAAGAAAACCCTCGCCCAGGTCTGTATGTATCCTATAGGCCAATCCGCGGGCTGTGGTTCCCTGCTGTATCAAAAATACATCCGGGAGGATGTTCCCCTTGTGATCTGTGTACTTGTTGGCATCTTCAACTGGGAATACTGGCATCATCTTCAATTCTTTTTTGTATATGGCTTCAATGGACTCTTGGATTCCAGTGCTCCCCCAACTCTTCAGAATATCGCCAATCTTCTTGAGGCCCTCCTTCTGCTTATCCGACAATTTTCCATCATCTAATATCCTAAATTCGGAATCCCCTGGCATATAGGAGATCAACCCTTTCTTGGCTGCTTGTCTCAAAGCAAATTCAGCCTCTGCAGCGCATCCAATAACTGTGTACCCCTTGAACTCAGACTTCAGCTGGGCGATATTGGTTTCAGCTTTGGGCAGATCAATCTTATTGGCCGCTATCACCATGGGCTTCGACTCCCTCCGTAGACAATCGACAAAGAACCGAAGGTCCGACTCGGTCCACTGATCAACTCTTTTGTTGAATTCATCATGGGCTTTGATAACCGTTAAGATATGTTTCCTCGAGATCATTAGGCCGGTTAGCCTCTCGGTTAGCATAACCACCGGATCCTCCTTGAGCTGGGAAACCCCCTTGACTATTCTGTCCCAGTCCTTCATCAAAATGCCCAACATCCACATTGTTATCTCATTTTCAAGGAACTTTACATCGTCCGAGGGATTTCGGGTTCCAGGAGGACAGAGGTTGCCATTGGCATCAGTTGCTCCTGCTGCATCGATGACATGGATAAACCCATCTGCCTGCCTTAGGTCGTCCAAAAATTTATTGCCCAGCCCTTTCCCCTTATGAGCATCAGGAACGAGACCTGCTACATCTATAAGCTCCACAGGCACCCACCTTATCCCATTTATACAAAGGGCATTTCTGGGGTTGTCTTTTACATTGAGATCCTTGCAGACGCAGTTGACTCTTATACTTGCGATACCCCTGTTTGGCTCAATAGTAACGAATGGATATGGCCCAGTCTTTGCTGGTGCCAGCGTTGAAGCGCAGAAAAATGTGGATTTGCCAACATTTGTCTTACCAACTATTCCAGCGATCAATAGTCCTACCTCTTTCATTGATTTACTTAATTATGTACCGTTAATGCATTTTCACAAAACATAATACTTGAATGCGCTATAACATTTACGTCGTGGATGATGATAGCTTCATGGCAACTATTAATTCTGCTGAAGATGCAGTTAAAGAAGCATCCCGATGTTCTCATTGCAACGAACCCAACTGCATAGGGGGGTGCCCGCTGGGAGTTCCAATTCCTGCCATTTTGTCTTTGGTAGCAACTGGTAAATTTCTTGAGGCTGCACTGATACTTAGGGAAAGGATACCCCTCGCCTCAGTTACCGGGAGACTATGCCCCAGCTATAGATTCTGTGAAAAAAATTGCTCTTTGGGCAGAAAGGAGAGACCAATCTCATTCTGCTCGATAGAGCGGTTCTTGGGGGATCTGTCGCTCAACTCCCTCATCAAGCAGCGTGGCAATTCTAGGGGATCGGTGTTGGTGGTTGGCGGAGGCCCTGCGGGGATTACAACCGCCCATGATCTGTTCGTCGAAGGTTACAATGTCGACGTTTGGGAACGTCGCCCCTCCATCGGGGGATGGCTTAGGAAGGTTCCACCATTTAGGTTACCCACAGAGATTTTGAATTGGGAAATTGAAAGGCTGGTCCTCAGCGGAATGGTGTTTGAGATCAACAAAGAAATGGGAAATATGGATCCCATCTTGGCAAGCAACCATTATGAAAAAATTGCGTTAACCATTGGGGAACCGCCTTGCCGACCATCACAAAAGCCAGGGGTTGAGGAAACTTTGGAAGCGGCCTTGAAAGGCATAGCGCCAAACTGCCGGAGTGTCGTTATCAACGAGGGAACTGATGGCGCAATTGATCTGGCAAGACAGCTTCGCCAGCTCAAACCAGACCTGGGCATTACTATTAATGCCGAAATCGTTGGAAATGAAGAAGACGCAAAGCTTGCTGAGAGCGAGGGAATAAGCATACGCAAGCCCTCAAAACTTCTTATGAAACTTGGCGCCCTAACCATTGGTGGTGATTGCCCTCGGCTGCCGCCTCCTTTCCAACTTCAGACTTCCATCGAAGGATTACTGATGGTAAACGAACACTTGACGACTTCAAAGGATCACGTTTATGCAGCAGGGGGCGCGGTAGGTTTCTACAAATCTATAACCGAGGCTATGGCCTCTGGCCATGACCTGGCTCAATGCCTCATGTTTCGCTCGCGCTCATCTGCAAATGACTTTGCTCCTCAGCTTTGAATGGCGGATCCCTCTTTTTTTTACAGAAATAATTTTAACTACCCGTCCCTAATGTTGAATGAATTCAGGCGGTTAATCACTATGAAGATACTCATTGCGGATGAAGTTAACCAGGAGTGCTCATCCAAACTTAGAGCAGCTGGTTTCGATGTAACTGAGCGATTCAATATTACTGCTGATGAGCTGAAGGCTACGGTTAAGGATTATGAGATCCTTGTGGTAAGAAGCCGAACAAAAGTTACTAAAGAAATCATTGAAAATGCAAAAATGCTCAAACTCATTGGCCGCGTAGGCGTCGGACTTGATACAATTGACACAAAAGCAGCCGAAGCAGCTCATATTAAGGTAATCAACACTCCCCAGATGTCCACCATTGCAGTGGCGGAGCTGGTCATGACCATGATGATGAACCTCGTTAGGGGTGTTCACTTGGCAAACGAGTCGATGAAAAAGGGTCTTTGGGAGAAGAAGCGTTTTCAAGGGACCGAGCTCTTTGGAAAAACATTGGGCATTGTTGGCTTCGGGAGAATCGGAAGGGCGGTCGCCGAACGCGCAAAAGCATTTGGAATGGATATACTGGTCTATGATGTTTTTGTTGATGATGGTGCCCTTAAGAAAATTGGGGCTGAACGCATAGCTGCTGTGGAAGAACTGCTGGGCAAAGCCGATATCGTGACCATTCATGTGCCCCTGATCCCAGAAACGGTCCACATGTTCAACGAAAAAACCATATCCAAGTTGAAGGACGGTGCGATGCTCATAAATGCCTCCCGAGGCGAGGTCATTGATACCCATGCCCTTTTTGAG
>JAJRAB010000054.1 GCA_028683025.1 Candidatus Methanomethylicus sp.
AAAATATTCTTGTATGCATCAATTTTTTATGAATTTTTCGAGGATAATGGAATAGATGGATACTTGTATGCATCAAATTTTTATGAATTTTTCGAGGATAATGGAATAGATGGATATTGCATTCCCATTTCATGATGAATCAGTCAATTGAAACGATAACGTAATTTTAGAGAAGGGCATGAAAAGGTACTGAAGCATTTATATGAATATTTTACAGCGCCCCCCCAATACAAATTAATCATATCCAGGGACACAATAATTATAAACCAAAAGATCGAATATGTTATTTGGGAATTATAGGTCATGAAAATCAAAGAAAAAATTTCAATAGGGCCAATTGGGATCTCATTGTTTGTACTCCTACTGGGCTTGATTGTAGTTTGTAGCGAGAATGCTAACACATCTTCGTCCGATTCTAATTCAGATCTAACTGTTGTTGTAAGCGAGGATTATCTTAACCGCGTAATAAAGGCAGACCTAGCAGAGCGCAATCCGCCAGGCGTCTGAGACGTTAATATTCAGCTTGCTGAGAGTGAGCCTATTGAGGTCAATGCCGTAATCAAGCTTGGCATGGGACCATTGGCAGTAAAACAGCAAGTGTCAGTAGAGGCGAATGTCAGTATTGAGGGAGACGCTCTGAAAGTAGAGCCTAAACTGCTCAAATTGGGTTTTTTGAACTTGTCTCAGGACACTTGGATTGGACCCAATAAGTCCGCAATGCAGTCCGTAGAGGTTTCAGCTAACGAGGCTTATCGGAAAGCCATAGCTAAAGGGTATAGGTGACCGAGGTCAACACGGAAACAATACTCTAACGCTATCTGTTTAAGACCAGATAATCCATTTGCAGAGTGAGAGTAAAAATATACCATTTCAATAGGCCAAGGGCCAAGGGCAAGGAGCTAGGAAAAGGATTTTATCATGAAAAGGTTTTCCTTTTATCATGACCACAAATTCACCCGATCTTGAGCATATGGCCAACAAAGCCGCTGTCGAAGCAGCCAGAATTGGAAGCCAAGTCCACCAAAGAGCAAAGAAGATCTTTGATCAAATGTCCTCTGATATGGGCGGATCAAAAGACTTTGACATGCCCTCTATTGATTTGCTTGAAACAAATGAAGAACTGGTTGCTCTTGTAGCTTTGCCCGGAACTACAAAGGATATGATTGACCTCAAAGTTACAGAAGATAGCCTTGCAATAAGCGCCAGAACCACGCCCAGAGATATGACATATCTGAGCCGAGAAACAAGCCCAAAAGGTTTTAAAAGGGAGATTAAGCTGCCGGAGGAAATAAAACCTGAGCAGGTTAAAGCAAGTTATGAGAACGGCATCCTAGAAATACATCTACCAAAGCTCGTAGTCGTGAGTGCTCAAAGGGTCCCGGTCGATTGAATCCAATCGAAATTTTATTTGCTTCCGAATGGAATAGATTGAAACCAGCAAAAATCGTAATGTTCGCATGCCCTCCTATAATCAGCATACAATATGAATTTCTTCTCAAATGGGTACCATTTCGCTAATATGCTACTTGATCATCTCGTCCATTGACAGACCGGGATATCATCATACACCTCGTCCAAGATCTTGCAACCACCCACTCCAATATTATAGGATTGCCCTATCACCTGCCACACGAGGCCTGCCAATTTCATTCTGGACTCATATCCATCCCAAGAATTATCACAAATTGAAAAGCTGCTCCAAGAGTCTTCACATTGAAACCTGAGAAAATGATATCAATAAGCCCCAAAACGCTAACTAGGGTAATCAAACTTAATAGCCTTTAACTAGATAATCTATTAGGTTTCGATTTTCTTTAGCCTAGGATTTGATGAACTCAGCTTATCTTTCGTAGATGATAAACTAGTTGCCATATGCTCCAACCATGAATATTTTCAAAATTACTGAATTTCTTAGTTCTTGCTTTATGCTACGAGATTATTCTTTAAGATCCTTTTTCAGTCTTAAATTAATCTCCTGAGACCTGCTTGATATGATGAAACATATTTAACTCCTCTCTTGCCAGGTTAGCGTCTTCGTAGTAATCAGTAAGGTCTACGGCAATTCAATAGGTAATAAAAAACTTTGATCGGCCTTTAGAGCAGAGTTCGTTTGGGATCAATAGAATAAAGATTCAATTTTAAAGGCATGAAGTATTTATGCTTTAGATTACAATATAGCTGATAACTAATTGGCTTAGGCTAACTTTCACTATTCCCATAGGAGGATTAAATTGAATCTGACCATCAAACGGCCCGCAGGAAAACGTCCATTTGGCGTATCGGTAATTGTCTTCCTGATAGCTGTTTATGTGTTATTTATGGCAGGCGCTTTCTTTTTCCCGTTAAATATAAAAATGAGTAGTTTCATGCTCTGGTTGCTGGGTCTCGAAGGTCCCTTCCAAATTGCATATCTTATTGTTCTTATTATTTTTCTAGTTCTTGCGCTGGGATTATGGCATTTACAGCGTTGGGCTTGGGTATTTCTAATGGTCTGGCAGGGACTGCTGATGATAGGTGATATCTGGGGACGCTTTAACGGCAATCCTTCCTACCTAACTATGATTCTAAGTGTCATAATCGTATTTTACATCAATCAACGTGAGGTCAAGAAGGCGTTTTCAGGCAGGGACTGGCTGAGGTCGAAATGGACGACCTGACATTGTTGCAGAAGTTCGAGCCGGTTTTGCGTTTCACGAAGGGAGAGCTTTTTTTCCCAAGCTCTATAGACGGCTACCTAGAGCGTTGCAGCCTATGGGTACGCGATAAATATGGCAACGAACAGCAACTAGCCGCCGAAGGAGAACTCTCGGCTGAAAAGCTGGGCCAGTTTAGGGACATCCTGCCGGATCAGGTGCTTTTTTTGCGTCTTGTTGACACCCCTATGGGAGTTATTGAGTACCAAGAATGGTTGCTTCGTGCTGATAAGCCCTCATTCTCGACCGGTGGGCGAATGGCTCGAGTGGGTCTGTTCTCACGGACTGTTGATTCATTTGTCGACGGATCTTTCCTAATAAGAGGATTTGTGCCGGGCGGTACGACAGCCGCAGCCGATGTAGAATACAAAGATGCAATGAGCAAAGATCCGCGTTATGTTTATTACGCCAGGGTTATTCGTGAAGCTGGCTACATAATTTTACATTATATCTTCTTCTATTTCATGAACG
>JAJRAB010000060.1 GCA_028683025.1 Candidatus Methanomethylicus sp.
CGGTTCTTCGTTGCCAAATTTCCAGCCAATTTCTGAAATGTACGGATTTGAATTCGCATCAATGGTTGAAATGCCTGTGGAAAAAGGCATTGCTCTCCTTAGTGGCATGGATGTGGTGGAGATGCCTAGGCCTTCAGGCAATATAGCCTTTGATTATGAGAGGCGGGCTGAACTCGCAAATGAACTGATTGGATCCTATGGCGGAGTGTATATACACATTAAAGGCCCCGATGAACCTGCACATGATGGGGATTGCGGATCAAAGAAACAATCCATCGAACTCATAGACTCTTTCTTCTTCAAGAATCTCAAGATTGATATGTCCAGCACACTGATTGTTGTGACTGCTGATCATTCCACTCCTTGTTCAATGAAAGCACATTCAGATGATCCCGTGCCATTGCTGGTTGCAGGCTGCAGCATAAAGAGTGATGGAACAAAAACCTTTGGCGAATCCAACTGTCGAAAGGGGTCACTGGGTCAGTTAAATGGTAAAGAACTGCTCAAAAAAATAATTTCTCTTTAATTTGCGATACTTTTTTATTTACATGCCAATTGGTTATTTCGATTGGGCAGCCTTGAAGGCTAGTGTATAATATGTTTGCATCTGTAATCGCTCTCTCTATCTCTGCATCAGTTGTTATGCTTGGCTTCGGCATAATAATGCCTTACCTGCCTGTTTATGCCCAAATTCTTGGCGCTAATACCGGTTTGGATATAGGTTTGTTGTCATCTGCATTTTTAATTACAAGGACTTTCCTTGCGACCCCATCCGGCTCAATTTCGGATCGAATAGGCAGGAAGAAAATGATCATGGCTGGTCTTTTCCTCTATACTGCTGTCTCAATTCTTTTTGGGCTTTCGCAGACTTGGATTGAGCTGTTAATTTACCGATCGATTCAAGGGATTGCCTCTGCCATGGTATGGCCACCATCTACGGCTCTCTTGGCCGATCTTACTCCTGCAGGCAAAAGAGGTTCGGCAATGGGGCTTTATAACTCCATATCCATGGCAGGGTGGGTGATTGGTCCCGGAATAGGTGCCACTATTCAGTGGTATTCTAAGAATGTCCTATCGCTTTCACTAATTGACAGCTTCAGAATTCCATTTTATGTCTCATCCATCTTTTCTGCAGTGGCATTGGTGCTCGTTTATGTGACCGTAAAAGCTCCACAGTCAGCCAATCCACCCGTAAGAAAAACATCTCTGATCAAGATGCCGTTTAAAGAAATAAATGGTAAGTTCAGAAAAACTATATTTGCCATGCTATTTGTCGCAGTCTCCTATGGCTTTGCTACTTCCTTTGTTGACCCCATGCTAGTCTATTTTGCCCAGCATGAATACAATCTCACCGCAGATGAAGTAACAGCTAGTATGGGCGTCATCTTTTCAATCTCTGGCATTGCAATGCTAG
The DNA here is from genome assembly GCA_028683025.1 of Candidatus Methanomethylicus sp. GTDB lineage: Archaea > Thermoproteota > Methanomethylicia > Methanomethylicales > Methanomethylicaceae > Methanomethylicus. The sequence continues at coordinate 1,415 of JAJRAB010000060.1, forward strand.
GCATCCAATTCTATGCAGGAAGACTGGCAGATCGCTTCAGCAAAAAGAAATTGATTGCTATTTTTACAACACTGGCCCAGGTCAGCAGTATTGCAATGCCATTTTCAGGTAATGTTACAAATATTGGGATAATGATGACTTTGAGGTCGAGCCTATATAGCTTGACGTCACCAGCCTATACTGCACTCCAACAGGATCTTTTTCCAAAAAAGACCAGGGGATTACTTACTGGCTTGTTTGATACGGCATTTGGGCTCGGCTCTGTACTAGGGCCCGTGGTCAGCTTCATAATATATGATACCATATCGCATGGGATGCCCTTCATCCTCAGCGGGGTGCTTGGGATCATAACAGTGTTGATTCTTGTTTTAGTTGCCAAGGAACCGAGCTTGGAGGAAATGAAGGAAATAGCTTCAGAGGTTAGGAAAAACGGTGAATCTGATTAGTGACTATTATCCCGAATATGTTCTGCTACCCTTACTGCCTGCAAAGTTGGCTTGATGTCATGCGTCCTAATCACGTCTGCCCCGTTGACGACCGCAATTGCCCCAGCCGCCAAAGAGCCGGGCAACCTGTCGGATGGGTCTCCAGCCCCTACTATTTTTCCAATGAATGATTTTCTTGAAACGCCTACATAGACAGGCTTTCCAAGTTCCCTGATGGTTGCAATATTAGCTAAAATGATGGCATCCCTGTCATACCAAGGAATTCCGCAATCACGGATAAAGCCTATTCCCGGATCCACTAATATCTTTGAACTAGGATTACCGTGCTCTTCAGCCATCTGTATCCGATGCCTAAGATCGGATACAGTAGCCTCTAGGCAGTCTTTGGTTGGACCTCTATCTTGTGGCAGGATAATAAGCGAAGTTCCGAAACGTGATGCCACATCCAAGAGCTCCGGATCGGAGCCCCCGGAAATATCGTTAATAACTGTTGCTCCCCGTAGTACTGCTTGTTCTGCAACTCTGTGCCGCTGCGTATCAATTGATATTGGGATATCAAAGTTGCTGCAGAGGGCCTGCAATATAGGTATTATGCGCCTAACTTCTTCATCCTCAGTAATTTGCGACTCCAGATATGGCGCTGTAGATCTGGCTCCAACATCGATCCCATCTGCACCCTCCTTGAGCATAACGTTTGCCAACTCCACAGCTTTTTCTGGACTCTTAATTATGGACTCGCCGTAAAATGACTCGGGACTCGCATTAATTATGCCAATTATCCTAACCGGCTCACCCGAACCAACCTTAAGCTTCCCCAAAAATCCATTGATCTTTTTTACCATAATCTCTAGAATGTATGAAATAATTTAACGGTTGCTGACATGTACGTAATTTTATTAATGGATGATTCCATTTTAGTCTACGGTGCATCAGTTGCCTAAAGTGAACTGCAAAAAAGTCAGTTGGGACGAGGTTGAAGATTGGAGTAGGGCAGTCAGCGAAAAGATCCAAAATTCTAGATGGACCCCCGATGCTATCATAGCCATATCGAGAGGCGGATATGTGCCTGCCCGTCTAATTTGCGATCGTCTTTTAATAGGAGAATTACTCTCGCTTCAAATTTCACATTG
>JAJRAB010000079.1 GCA_028683025.1 Candidatus Methanomethylicus sp.
AAGTGTACTTTATCCCAGTCCAGAATGGGTTTCCCTCCCTTTTCTTCCCAGTTGATATGCCAGTATTCCCAGCCCATCTTGGGGTCTACCAATTGCCCATCCTCCACAAAATAGATGTCTACCGCTAACCCCCTCTGGTGCTGGCTGATATTTCTGACCCCATCACATTTGCTCAACCCCTTAATAAAGAGGCGCATCTGTTCCTCGTCCGAACGCTTAACGAAGTCGATAATGGGGTGCTCGCCTTCGAGGATCATGCCGGCGATAAGGTTATTCAGCTTGTGGGTGAATTCAACGCGGGTCATATCACTTTACTAAGTGTATAATCACGCTGGCAATACTAACCAGACAACCAGCAAGGGCTATAAATATGGCGAACCCTACACTTTTTTGATCTGCCTTGCCTTCTAAAATTGCTCTGCTGATCATCAGGTCTTTCAATTCTAAGTTAAACTTTTCCTCGGCTTCCTTTAGGTCTGATTTGGTGGCGAATTGTGCCCCTTCCATCCCAATCAACCTTCGATCAAGGTTAGAAGCCGCGACGGCAGTGGCTTTTTCGAGGAAAGATATTTTTGTCTCAACAACCTCCATATGCAATTGAATCTTTTTGCATAGTGCATCGACTTGAGCCATAACCCCTGAATGGTAAACACATTCGGTCATCCTCCGCTCCTATCTCTTACCATTCATGGCAAGGTTATTCTTCGAGCTGGTTGGAAAGTCCGCCGGTAAATTTCTGGCTCTGGTAGACTCCCTGCGTAATAGGTCTCTTATGCTCGATCATCCGATAAGTTCTTACTGCTCTCCCGAGGGCATTCGCCGTTTCTCCGACAAGTCTTGGGGATGCCAAAACCAACCCACCAAGTATTTTAGGATTCCCACCAAGAATTGCGGCCAGTACTTCAGCCCCGGCAAGTTGGGTGCCACCATGCTGAAGCGGGACAATTCCTTTCATCCGGATACCTGCGATCTGATCCAAAAGCTCACCTTTCCCAGCCTTGTCAAGCTCTGCAATAAGTGACCTTCTGAATTCATTGTCATCTCTTAAAGAGGACATAAGTTTTCGGATGCCTGATTCCGTTGAAGCCTTATCCCCCATAGAAAGATTTTGCTTGATCTCTCGGACAAGGTTTGATGTCTTCTCATAATTTGACATCATCTCGGCATATTCGGGAACCTTGCTTACGATCAATTCTTTGGACTTTTTTCTAAGTGGAGTCACAAAGGCATTGATATTCTTGTTAGGTGCATAGAAAGAATCGAGGTTCCTTTTAAGCATATCAAAACCAGCGGGAGTTAAATCCCCGGCCTGAGATCCCCAATCCTCAATCATGTCGATAACAGAAGACGCATCTTTAATGACACTCCGGTCCAGGGTACTCCTGATTATTTTTCCATTGGCATCAAATTGGACGCCAAACTTACTGAGTTGAGTATTTAATTCATTGACAAGCGGGGTCTTATCAATTACTGCCGTGGACTGTTGAAGGGCAGGCAACTTTGAAACATAATCTTGTCTTCTCGCATCAACAATATTATCGAGTGCAGACTGGGCCTCCTGGTAAACTCCTTCTGGATTAATTTTACCCCTCATCCCTTCCCTGAATCCCTTTGTTCCTTTTGCGGCGCGCAGTAAACTCTCTGTCTCTGCCCCGGTTAGGGCTCTTGAACCAAGAGCTGGAGCGATCACCTTCTCTCCTATTGCTTTCGCGGCAGGTATGACGGCCTTTCCCGCCATGGATAAAGGATCTATTGCAGATCCCATCTTTGAAGCACCTGCCCCAATCTTACCAATCATTCCAGCTCGTCCTGCAAGACCAGCCCCTCCACCAGATAATAAGGCTGATACATCCATGAGGACTTCTGCGGGTTTCTCGGAAAAGGTTTCTTTCGCCTTATCAAATGATCCATACCTATCTGTAATTGACTTGGCAATGCCCGGTCCTAACCCCTTCATCATTTCCCATGGGTCCTTCCCTTCTGCATAGAGACTCAACCATCCTTCAGGGCGTGCCAGTCTTGCCATATCTCCCAACCCCTCGTATGTTTTAGGTGAGACAAGGGTTTTCCCTACTTCCAAGAGTGAGCCAGGAAGATTTGAGGCAGCTCGGGAAAGGACACCTGGCTTTTCTTTGACTTCTGCGGAAGGTTTTATTTTTGAGGGTAAATCTCCGTAGGCATCCGGATATTTCTTGGCCAACATTCCAGCCAATTCAGCATCGCCCAAATCATTATAGTCAGGATACTTTTTTCTAAAATTATCAAGTTCTTGTACCATCAGCGTATCCCCAGAGGATCATTTTTTTTGGCTCCGGGCATTTTCCCGGTACTCATTCCCTTTTTCTGGTCCAATCTACTTTCAGCATTCCTCATAATTTTGTCAATTTCAGCCCATTTTTTATCTGCTTCCTCTTTGTTATCTGAACTTAATGGATTAGCTCCTATCCGTGCTATTAATCTTGAAATACGGTCAATGTCCTGGTTTGTTAAAACTCCTCTTTCTGCCGCAATTGATCTCGATAGGTTTCCTAATAACCCTTCCCGCATATCAATGTAAGCCTTGGCAGTAGGGTTAGAACCTGATTTAGCTTCTCCCCATAGCTGGACTGCATGAAGTCTTCCTTTTTGTCCTTCGTAATGAGGCATATC
>JAJRAB010000022.1 GCA_028683025.1 Candidatus Methanomethylicus sp.
CGAAGGGTTTTAGGAAGATCAGCTTCGGTAAGGGGGCGATCGGCAGAAAGGAGCTGGCAGGTTACCGCTCTTCGATCCTTAATCCCAGCGAAGGTGACCCTGGCGTTGAGTAGTTTGCTGACCATGGAAATTGTTGATAGCTGATCCCTTGATCGCTTGCGCATCACAAGAAGCGTGTATCTGCCGGAGCCTCTGTCCAATTTGAGATCGAGGTGGGCAACTGAACCTTCAGGCGTAACCTCTTCCACAAGGAAGTCTTCGGGGACCTGTCGAAGCATTCCCCCCAAAGGTTTTTTATGGGTTGAGTAGAAGGACATGCCCAAGCTTTGCTCCAACGGGGACCTTGTCTTTAGATACGACATGGTAACCCCTTTACAGAAGTTTTAGCTTTCCGGTTACCTTATCGATCATGGTCGCAGGGGCAGGACCTATGCCAAGGCATGTGACAGTTCCTGGTTCAAGCTCGGTTAAGCCCGCATCGGCAACAAGGGCATTGGGCAGGGATTCAATATCAGCCAGTTTCTTGAGCTGAATCATCTCATCCATGGACTCTGCTTTTAGGACCACTTTCTTCTGCCCCTCGCCATACCATGATTCAGCCCAATCAGGCTTCCTCCGTTTTGCAGAGACATAGGCTGAAACAGAAGCGTGGGCTACCTGAGCAGCAGTCTTTCCCTTGCTCATCTTCAGATCCTGTCGGACAATAATTGCCTGCTTGAATTCAAAGCTCAATTAAATACACGAGTTTTTTTAATGCTGAAGTCCATAAAAAACATATCGAGGTTTATTCATTGCAGGATATCCTGATAGCTGGCGGTGGGCCAACAGGCCTGATGGCAGGAGCAGAGGCGGCACGATCAGGTGCCGAAGTGCTCATTTTGGAGGAACATGGTGAAATAGGATTCCCAGACCATTGCGCAGGGCTGGTGAGTACTACTGGTCTTAATGCCATAGCATCTTCAGGAAATTTTATTCTCAACCGAATTCGCGGTGCCAGAATATTTGCACCATCAGGCATTGCCTATGAAGTTTTCGGCAAATTAACCAAAGCGGCTATCATAGATAGGCCAAAATTTGATAAGGAATTGCTGAGGCAGGCAGAATCAGCGGGAGTCGAAGTTCAAGCAGGAATGCCATTTGATCCAACCATTGGCAGAAAGATCACTATAATCGCAGAAGGTACAAGTGCAAGGTTAACCCGCAGGTTCGGTTTCAAAGTCCCCAAATCCATCCCAGCCGTGCAGTTGGATCTTGAAAAGGTTGATTTTGAAAGGGACATGGTTGAGTTGCACTTTGGAAATTGGGCACCAGGATTTTTTGCCTGGGTGGTTCCCAGAAAGGAAGGCGTCAGGATAGGTTTGGCCGCCTATGAAGGTGTCCCAAAGCAATTGTTGGACAAGATGATGCTGAAGAATGAGCATTTTAGGGTGCTGGCATCTGGTGCTAGAATTTCCAAACCACTATTCGGAAAAGTAGTGGTTGGAGGTCCTTCGAAGAGAACTGCAATCGCAGATGCGCTGGTAGTTGGTGATGCTGGTGGTTTTGTGAAACCGACTACAGGAGGCGGTGTGATTCTTGGCTGCCTCACTGCCAAAGCTGCTGGGAGAGCAGCAGCATCAGCGGTCAGGGAGGAGATTCCTTTGTCCAGCTTTGAAGCCACATGGAGGAAGGCATACGGAAAGGAATTCATGATCATGGGCATTGCGAGAGACGTTTTGAGAAATATGACAGCTATAGAGATGGAAAGGGCTCTTGAAGAATTGAAAAAAATAAACCTTCTAGACAGCCTGCTTGGTTATGACATGGATCTGCAGGGATCGGCTGTCGGAAGGGTAATAAGATCAAGGCTTGCCCGGCATGCAATTATCCCACTTCTCAGATCCTTTTTCTAATCCGGCTGTTGGTATCTCTTAAAACGGCAGCTTAATGATTCAAGATGTTTGATGAAAACCTTTTCAGTCGTTGGAGTGAGCCCATCAACTGACAAAGAAGGTGTTCCTTTAATCCCATCAACCAAACCAAATTTCATTCCTGCCTGGAGAAGACCGCTGCATATTTTTTCATCTAATGGAAATCCAAGCATAGCAGCCAAAACATAGCATGCCCAATTCGAGGTTCCCAAAGGCAGCAAGACATCGCATGAGCCATGAGAAGCAATGCCTGAGGCACAGGGGCATTGGCAGAGATCCCCAAAGGGAATATCTTGTCTGATAAAATCTTCAATTTTCCCCATCCCAATTTCATTTCCGCCGTCACCTATGCACAGGGTCTTGGAACAGGACATTAAATGGTCCAGAGGGAAAGTAAGATTGGAGATGGCTTCACCTGCCATATTGTGCCGCACGCCCCTATAGTTTGACCCAGGGTATTCCACAAAGATGCTCAAGTTCCATGGTCCGTCAATATCCATACTTTTTCCTATCGGTTTGACAACCGCCGGAAGGTCGACCTCGTTTGATACAGATTTCAGGGTTTCCAAGCAGTCGAGAGGGATAAACAGTTCAGTTGTGATTCCAAGATCACTCAATGACTTTGCAAGGACAATTGATCCAAGAGGACCATCGTTTTCAAAGACTTTGGGACGAATTGGAAAGCCTGTAATTATCCTTGCCCTTCCGCCTTGAACGGAGTGAATGAGCGCTAAGGATTCGGTTATAGGTTCGCAAAATTTTTCTTTGAGGTACAGGTACATCCTTGAGGAACCCCTCTCCCCCGGATCGTACAAATACAAAGTTGAAAAATCAAAACCAGCCAAATCCAACAGGATCCGCCCAATAGTAATTGACAATACTTTAATATATAGGGGGCAGTCTTTACCATCTAACTTCGGTGATGATTGATGAGTGAATTATCTTTACCGGTTTGCGTTTCATGCAAGGAGCCAATCCTACCTGACCAAAAAGGAGTGAAACTCCCCTGCCCTAGTTGTGGAGAAGTAATTTTTTGGCGATGCAGGAAATGCCGAGATCTGGTCAATAACTACAAATGCCCCAAGTGCGGCTTCCAGGGACCATAGAAGGGATTAAAATGCCTGCAAGAGTATTGGCCATAATAAAGATACTGCCGGAAGACGACACAGTGGATTTGAATAAGATGAAGGAAGACCTAAAGTCGGTACTTCCGACGGATAATAAGGAAATTTATATTCATAAGTTTGAAGAAGAGCCGATTGCATTCGGACTGAAAGCTCTTAAAGTGTATGTTGTTCTGCCGGGCGTTTATGATGGCGGAACCCAGAAGATCGAGGATAATTTCGCCACAGTTAAGGGCGTCAGTACAGTCGATGTAGAGATGGTAAGGTCTCTACTCGCATGATTTTTTTTAGACAAAGATTTTATTTGTTATATCCTAAGCCTTACATAGGTTGCGGTGTTGAGTAATTAGGTGGTGTCTTAAATGGAAGGTAAGGGTGGCGGTGAACTGATCCTAAGAGTTGCAGAGTCAAAACAGAGAGATGTCGGCAGAGGCAAGGTCAGGATTGATGCCGATGCGATGAAGAGCATCAATGTTAGCGTAGGCGATATTATTGAGATTGAAGGCAAGCGGAAGACCGCAGCCATCGTATGGCCGGCCTACACTGAGGATCAGGGCATGGACATTATTAGGATGGATGGTCTGATACGCAAGAATGCTGGCGTTGGGATTGGAGAAAAATTGACGATCAGGAAAGCGGAAAATCGAGTGGCAAATCTTGTCAAGCTTGCCCCGCTTTCATTCACGATTACGGTTGATTCTGGTTTTGTAAGCTTTGTAAAGAGGAGACTTGCCGATACACCCCTGGTTGAGGGGGATAATGTGCTGATACCAGTGCTAGGTCAGGCAATACCGTTCTCAGTCGTGTCAACAAAACCGGGAGGAATTGTGATGGTCACTGAAGAGACCAGTTTAGCCATCCTAGAAAAGCCAGCTGAATCGGCAAAGGTTCCGAGGGTGACCTACGAGGATGTAGGAGGGCTCAAGGATGCAATTGAGAAGGTTAGGGAGATGGTTGAACTTCCGCTCAAGCACCCTGAACT